>NZ_JBXAXZ010000001.1:300000-394577 GCF_056782055.1 Dellaglioa sp. CoH-57-MRSF-16
TGTTTCAAATTGTGCCATTTGTCTGTCTGTTAAATTAATGTCTTTTTCAGCTAATGCTTGACGAAATTCTTCTGGATTCATATGACTGGCCCTCCGTTATTTGTGAAACAAAACGATGTTTCACGTCCTGTTTAACTTTAACGTATTTAGGCCAGAAATACAAGCCAACTGTAAGATTCTCTATCCTACTAATTTATCAAATTTTTTAAGTTTTGAAATTAATAATTCGACAAATTTTGCACGGTCAATTGATAGTAAGACTTCTGTATTTTTTTCTAATCCCAATAAATCAAATTTATCAACGATTGTCTCACCTTTAGTAAGATCACCATTCACCTCAACATCAACATGGTACTTTTCACTTGTGAATAATTCAGGATGTAACATCCAAGCAATTGTACAAGGGTCATGTAATGGAATACCGTCGAATCCCCATTTTTCTTGACCATAGTAAATACCATAAAATTTCAATAACCCGTAGGCTGATTGCGCTACTTTATTATTAATCTTACCAATTTCTTCAATTTCAGAATCTAAAATTTGTGCTTGATGAGTTAAGTTTAATCCAGCCATAACCATTGGAATAGAGTCATTTAAAACCATTTTTGCTGACTCTGGGTCCACGGCAATATTAAATTCTGAACCAGGTTTAACATTTCCAACATCCGTTGAGCCACCCATAAAGACAATTTTTTCAATTTTATTTTTTAATTCAGGATAGACAGCTAAAAATAGTGCCATATTCGTCATTGGGCCCGTGACAACCATTGTAACTTTTTCAGCACTTTTAGATAATGTTTCTGCAATTAACTCAATTGCTGTTAAATTAGTTGCTGGAATTTCAGATTTAGGTAACTCTGTTCCATCAACACCAGTATCTCCATGAACGGCATCGGCAATCATTAATTCTTGTAGTAAAGGTTTTTTATTTCCACTAGCAACTGGAACATCTGTCCGTTCCATCAATGTTAGTAGTCGACAAGCGTTATCAAATGTTTTATCAGGTGTTTGATTTCCAGCGGATGTTGTCACCGCACGTAAATCAAATTCTGGTGAAGCAATAATCATCATTAACGCTAATGCGTCATCATGTCCTGGATCACAATCTAAAATAATTGGTGTTTTTGTCATAATAAAATCTCCTCTTCAATCGAATTATTTTTCTGCATTTTTAATGCAATTAATAAATATATTTATGATCAGCCTTATTAAAATTCCAGAATGGTACTTTTACAACACCTTGAATTTTCGACTTATCAACGAACCCCCAGTAACGACTATCATTAGATACTGAACGATGATCTCCTAGAACAAAATATTTATCTGAAGGTACTCTGATAGCTGAAGTATCTTTAGCCCATTGATTATCTACAGCCAATGACTTGAATGTCCAGTTTTTAGCATTTATGTTCTGAACCCTTGTCCCTACTGTTTTTTGATAAGTTGAAATATAAGGTTCTTCAATTTCTTTACCATTAACATAGACATGATCATTTTTAAATTCTACTGTATCACCAGGCATTCCAATAACACGTTTAACATACTCTTGACCCTCAGTTGCATCAGGATCTACGCCGTATGCATCAAAAACAACAGTACTAAAGCGCTTAATATCAATAACTTTAACAACAGCAACATGCTCATTATTAACTAAGTTAGGTTGCATCGATGGCCCATCAACACGTACCATTGTGACAACAAATGTTTTTAAAAGCATCGCGATTATTAAACCGATTGCAATCGGTATAATCCAACTCATTATTTCTTTAACTATTCTTTTCATATTTCCACCTAATCATTATATTTTTTATCCCCTTATTTAGTTAATTATACGCCAACTATTTAAGGACTTTCAATATCCAATAATTCAAATGATACCAGACAATGAAATCCCTTTCTATTAAAACTTAAAATTTCATTTGCAACCATGTAAAACGACTGGTATAGTTTTAATTAGTTCTAGTAGTATAGAAACATAAGGTTTCTGTAATATCTTTGTAACATCGGGGGGCAATATATTTTAATTTAAAATATATTGAAAGTGTTCTAAACCATTATTGCACATGGGATTTACTAAATTAAATAAATTATAAGTTAAATACATAAATCATCATTATCATTGATATATAAACATTACTTAGTATATATTACAAAATCATGCTAAGTTGTAATAGTTTTTGTATTTGATTGCAACACTAACCGGTTACAATAGTTACTGTAGTATAAATCCAATAAAATAAGAAAGTAGATGTGACTCAACTTGAATAACACACTTAAATCATTATTACTCGGTACAGTTGGTACCGCTGGCCTCCTTCTTGCATCTAACGCAACTGCTGATGCAGCAACAGTTAAAGTTCAAACAAACGATACTGTTTGGGCTTTTTCTCAGAAGTATGGCGTTTCAATCAAAACAATCGAAACTTTAAACAATATTGACGCAAATTCTCATATTATTGTAAGTGGTCAATCATTAAATATTCCTGAAAAGGATAGCAACGCTAAAGCAAGCTCAACACAAAAAAGTACTTCAGCTAAAACAAGTACTATCGTTACTACTAATACTTCAGTAAATAAAACATCCGTTACTGTTAAAAATGGTGATTCATTATGGTCAATCGCTAAAGAAAATGGCATTTCAATCTCAGCACTTCGTTCGGCTAATGGATTTGCTGATAACTCAGCACTTATCTTACCCGGTCAAAATTTAACATTAACTGGTTCAAAAGCGGTAGCTGCAAGTACTACTGTTACTCCCGCTAAAGTAACACCAGCTAAAACTGTTAAAGTAGAAACAAGTACTGCTAAACCAGTTGCTACAACTCCTAAAGCAGAAGTAAGTGCTGCTAAATCAGTTACTGCAACTCCTAAAGTAGAAACAGCTACACCTAAAGCAGCATCTACTACAAATAATAAGACTGTTACTGTTAAAAACGGCGATTCATTATGGTCAATCGCTCAATCAAACGGTATTACTATCTCAGCACTATGTGATGCTAATGGTTTATCTTCTAATTCAATGATTAACCCTGGCCAAACATTAAACTTAACAGGTTCAATGGCTAAAGTAGCTTCTACAACTGCTGAAAAAGTTGTTACACCTGCAAAAGCTACAACAACACCTAAAGCTGCTGTAACTTCTAATGCTACTTCAACACCTAAGGCTGCTACAAGTTCTAATACTGCTTCAACAGCTAACACTGCTGTTGCAAGTTCTAATACTACTTCAACAACTAATACTGCTGCTGCAAGTTCTAATACTACTTCAACAACTAATACTGCTGCTGCAAGTTCTAATACTACTTCAACAGCTAATACTGCTGCTGCAAGCTCTACAACACAAACAGCAAGCTACTCAGCAAGCAAAGTTATCTCTGTTGCTAAAGCATACATAGGTACTCCTTATGTTTGGGGTGGATCAACTCCTTCTGGTTTTGATTGTTCAGGATTCACACAATATGTATTCGCAAAAGTTGGTATTAACTTAAACCGTAATACTATTGGACAAGAATCAAATGTTTCTAAGAAATCAACTGCTGCTGCTCAACCTGGAGATTTATTATTCTGGGGAGCTCAAGGTTCTACATACCATGTTGGTATTTACTTAGGTGGTGGCCAATATATCGCTGCTCCAGAACCTGGTCAAAATGTTAAAATTGGTGCATTAGCATATTACCCTGCTTCATTTGCTGGTACTGTTAATAAATAATATTATGAAGGTCCCACTCACTAAGTGAGTGGGACCTTTTTTTATGGATTTTAATATATAAAGTATTCTGGTTCGGAATCTATAAAAGTTGCTAAGATTGGAAATAAGTCCGTTAGAAATCTGAATTTTATTATTTGTTCCTTCTAAAAGAGTATTAATCGAATAATTATTAATGTTTGGAAATATCTTCACATCACGCCATCATAAGATTATGTCTGCTATTTAAAAACAAAAATCTTATACTCTTCGGCTTATTCATCATTAATCAAAAACTGGTATTTAATGCTTTTTACCCTACTATTAACAAGTGATATTTGAAACCTTTTATCTTTAAAAATCGTTACTCATTTTAAAATGTTTCATGTGAAACATTTTAAAATGGCATAAATACATAGAAGCAAAACTAACTTTTTCTTTTAATTTTGGCTATTTGGTGTATTATAAAGCTATTCGGGCCCTTAGCTCAGTTGGGAGAGCGTCTGCTCCGCAAGTAGAAGGTCGACGGTTCAAATCCGTTAGGGTCCATAGTAACCACTACAGATTTTAAAAATCAAAAAAGAGATTAACTTCAATTTGAAGTTAATCTCTTTTTCTTACGTTTCTATTTAATAAGGTTTTCCATTTGCAACGTGTTTTGCATGTTGCAACAGCGCTGTCATAGTTTCAATAATATGCGGATCGTCAATTTGATAGTACATTAACTTTCCTTCTCGTCTCTGACTAATTATTTGATGCGTTTTTAATAAACTTAATTGATGAGATAAGTTTGTTTGTTCAACATTAAGTATCTTTGATAATTCAGTTACATTATATTCATGTTGTTCCAATAAATAGATTAATTGTAATCTTATTCGATTATTCAATAGCTTAGTTATCATAATTGATTCATCAAGTTCACTTTTTGGAATTTCATTGTACGGTTGCATTATTTTCCTCCTACATAAAGTGCTGAATAGTACCACTTTCTAATAATATATATAGACCTAAGAAAACATAAACAATTAGAGTGATTAAATTACCAAAATTTTGAAAAAATTCTTGGATTTTAGGTAAATTAGTAATCATTTTACTCAACCATGTAATGATACATAAGAATATAAAAAATAGCATCAGTACAATAGGTACATCCCTAATAGATAATGTCGTGAAAAATGGGACGTAGATAGCAAGATTATCTGGTCCACAAGTTGCAATAGTAATCATAATTACATTTAAAATTATGCCTTGACCCGGTTTTCCTAATTTCTCCCGGACCTCATTACCCTCATCTTCATCACTAAAATACATTTTTATACCCATTATAATCGGAATAAGTCCCAAAAATCCTAAGATCCATTCTTCAGGAATCAGTTTTAACCAAAAGGCAGCAATCAAACTAACTGCTATAAGCGTCCCACTACCAAGTAGCTCTCCTATAAATATTAATTTTTCTTCATGTTTATTTTTATACTTAGCAAAAATAATAATTAGAATTAAAAGATAATCGATATTTGTTGAAATGAATGCGAGTACAGTTGAACCTAATAGTGTGACCATTATAGCATCTCCTCTATATGATATATTATTCATATGATATTTTGTTCATGTGAATAATATATCATATGTTAACGTCCATGTAAACGGTTAAATATAAATTTATTAGTACCTTATTTATTCAAAAATATGCTAGAATTAGTTTATTATCTATTACTTCGGAGGAATTCATATGGACTATCTAATACTGTTACTACCTATTTTATTGTTAGCTATTTGGTATATCAGCTTTCACAAAGAACCACGTCAATTAATTAATGGATTTCTGTTCAATATATTTGTCATTTCTTTAATAGGTGTACTCGCTACTTCCCCTATCAATTTTATGAAAAATAGCGCTGTTTTTATTATCATTGTTGGCGCTATAGGTTTGATATTACTTTCAATTGCAACTATTCCATTTTTATTAATTAATACTGGACTAGTCTTTAAACGTGAAAGTTATTCATTAGCTAACATGCTTGGACTACTACTTGCTATTGTTCTTATCATTCGCTGGTTTGTGACACCTTTAATCAGTACGTGGCCTTGGTATCTTCAATTACCATTTAATTTTGCTTCGTTGACTGGCTTATATCTTATGTTCGCTTTTTTAAATTTCTTGTCTGTTAGTATTTTATATAGCTTACGACGTCCAAAATATGATCAAGACTACATCATTGTACTAGGTGCAGGTTTAATCAACGGTTATAAAGTTAGTAAACTACTTGCCAACAGAATCAAACGTGCTACCAATTTTGCGGACAAACAAATACTATTAGGCGGTAAACGCCCGATTATTATTTTTTCAGGTGGGCAAGGTAATGATGAGTCTATTTCAGAAGCACAGGCAATGCAAAAATGGGCCATCGACAGTGGTTATCCAGAAGAATTTACATTACTAGAAGACAAATCAACAACGACTTTTGAAAATATGCGTTTCTCAAAAAAAATAATTGATCTTGATCATAGAGGGGATCATATTTTATTCAGTTCAAATAACTACCATATCTTTCGTGCTGCAATATTTGCACGAATGGTTGGTGTAAATGCTCAAGGCATTGGCGGGAAAACGCCATGGTATTTTTTACCTAATGCGTTCTTGCGTGAATTCATTGCTATCATAATGCTTCATAAAAATCGTCATTTTATAGTTATTTTGTTGCTCCTTTTACTGTCTATTTTTCAACAGCTTTTTAAATAATTATTACTTCAATACTTACTTAAATTAATTAATCTACTTAAAAGGATAAACCTTTAATTTATGTCATATTGACAAAACTCAGTACTATCGTTAGAATTAATTTTTATTAATATCAGTCTTATAAATTAACTATTTTTGTTGTAATCTAAGCATTAGCTAATAAAAGCTAATGCTTTTTTTATACAGTTTTTTAGTAAGGGAGATTTTATTTATGAATGGGATAGATATACACGATAATTTGAAGGTATTACAAGATTTAAAATTTTTAATTTATGACTTTAGTAACCATAGGATTGATTTTCACAATTTTGATATTTTAACTTTAGATTTACCTACCAAACAAATTGATTTAGTCTCAGCCTATCAAGCACAAAAAATTGACCACACTATTGAAGAAATAGCATGGTCAATCATTAATGATAATCATTTATAAACGGATTACTTTAAGCAATAATTCAGCTGTCGCTTCTCTTTTTTCTTTGGGTAAAGAAGCAAGATAATTAATCAAATCCAGCGTTGCAACACCTTTTAAATTTTGATTAGTAAAGAAGTCAGCTAACGTCATATCCAGCGCTTCAGCAATATCTGATAATTTTTTTATTTTAATATTATCTAACTTACCTCGCTCTATCAAAGAAATTAAACTAACAGAAGATTTTGATTTTTCAGCCAGTTGCTCAATGGTCATATTCAATAATTTTCGTTTAGCACGAATTAAAATTCCTATTTTTTTAAGCATATTAAACTCCTAATCAGAAAGGTTCTCTTTATGGTAAAGGTTTTTAAAACAATCAAACAGATTATAGCTTATCTTTTTTTAATATATATATATATACAAAAACCTTTTAAGCTGATAAAATAACTTAAGTTTCGTTTAAGGTTTGTCTTTATTCGTTGATTTAGTAATTTAAATCTAAGGAGGCCACGGGGGGTATTACTAATTCTGCATCTAACAACCTAAAAAAATACATAAGTACCAATGATTAAAATCCTATTTTATGCGATTGAGTTAGCCATTATTTTATAAACTAAAACTCGCTATGTATACACTAGATTTGGTAACTTTTAGTTAAGTAGTCAAAGTTAATCATATTATTAAGGTAGTTAAAAAGGAGATCCAATGATTAAAAAAGAACAAATCTATTATGCGCCTTCAGATGATTTATCTGGGAGTACGACAAAAAAATTCTGTCCTAATTGTGGAAGTGAAGTTCCTAAGGATGGTAATTTCTGTCCTAATTGTAATTTTGATTTACGTGTTAATTCAGTTGCGTCACAGCAACCTGTTACGCCGGTTCAACCAACACAACAACAAATGCCACCTACACAAACACGAACTGCAAATCCTAAATTACCCATCTCAGGTAAAACAAAATTCATCAGAATTTTGATTGGTATTATCGCTCTTATTATTGTTGTTGGCTACTATGCTGGAACAAAATATTACTCAAAAGAAAATCAAATTGAACGAATTACAGATGCATTAAAAACCGATAAAAACATGGAAGCTTATTTTTCAACATCGGATACGGCATTAAAAATTACTGATGAGTCTATGAAACCTGCATCAGATGCATGGGGTAGTACAGACTCTCTTAAAACTTTTAAAAACGAATTAACCAATGGAGCAAGCACTTCAACACATTTTCATTTAAAAGAAAATGGTAAACATTGGTTATTATTCCCTAAATATACGGCTGACTTTTCAACCGTTTCCGTTAACTTATCAACGAATAGCTCTGGGGCTGTTATCAAGATGAATGATAAAAAAGTTGCTACAGCTGACTCTGATAATTACAGTAAAACAATCTCAAATCTAGTTCCCGGTAACTACACAATAGAAGCAGCTGGCTCTATTGATGGTACTAAACTAAATAATAAATCGACTGAGACGCTCACTAGTTCAACTTCTAACGTCAATTTAGATTTAAGTACACTTACTTTTAGAATTAAAAGTATCGCAAATGCTGATATCTATGTTAATTCTAAAAAAGTTGGTACAACTGATGATGATGGTTCTGCAACAATTGGCCCTATTGCCTCTTCTGGAAACAATCGATTGCAGCTTAAAGAAAAGGTCGGAGACAACACTCTCGTTACCAGTGAATACCAAATTTCAGGTAGCGATGATGATAACGACGTAACTTTAAATAATACAGATGAAAATGGCTTTCAAGATAGTTCTAGTAGCAATTTATTCAATATTAATTTTCCTAATATGTTAACTCTAGATGATGCAGAAAGTTATATAGACAATTTATTTACCCAAATTGATGACTACACTATCGATGGTGATGACTCTAATGAGGATTCAAATGATAGTTATGGCTCAATAGGCAGTTTCTTTGTTAATGGCTCAAGCAATGCAGATGCCAAGGCATGGGTGACTATTGCTAAAAATTATCATGATGATGATGCAATCAGTAGTGTCTCTTATGACGCTAAAGTATTATCAGTAACACCGACAGATAAAAATAAATTTGATGTCGCTTATGATGTTACTTATACGTTCGATTTCACTGATAGTGACGATAATTATTCAACTAAAACACAAGTATTTAGATATACTGCTAAAGTTAATTATTCTAATAACGATGACTTCTTAATCAAGTCAATTACACCCGCTAAAAAAATTAGTGAAAAAATTGAAGACAACTAAACTTTGGAGGAAATAATCATGAAAACATGCCCAAACTGTAGTTCACAACAACCAGAAAATGTAAAATTTTGTACAAACTGTGGATTTGCCTTTTCCATTAAACCAGCCCAAGAAACGGCCGCAACACAATCACAAAACGTACAAGAACCAACAAAATTCCAACAACAATACACGCAACAACAAGATACTAAAGCTCAAAATGAGAATATTGAACAAGCTAAAACATTCGCATCAAATTATTGGTCTTATTTCTTAAATGCCATTAAACATCCCACAATTTTAGAAAATGGTCATAAATATTTCGGCTTTACGACAATTATTTTATTCGCCATATTTAATGATATTTTTGTAAAATTAATAATGGATAATGTTGCTAAATCTGTTAATTCAAGTCTATTTTCAGGACTCTTTAACACTCAAAGTACCTATGCGCCAACAATTGACAGTAGTGTCTACGCAAAATTATTTTTCTTAACACTACTAGCTTTTGCCTTTTACATACTAATTGGATTTTTTGTTCGTAATGTTGTTTTAGGCGATAAGAGTGATACCTTACTTTCATTTACAAATCGCTTTACACACTACCTCATGATCAATCTTGTATTAGCTGTCCTTAGTATGCTTTTCATGCTACTTGGAATGAGAGGCCTTGCTGTATTCATGTATGCTTTAATGGCCCTTATCATGAGTATTGCTTTCATTTTATCGATGATTATTGATACAAATCCACTTAAAATAGATAAACTTTACGGCGTTGTCATTGGACAACTTCTATTAGCTTTAGTTTTCATGATTGTTATGTCAGTATTTGCTGTCAGTTTAGCAGCCAACATAGCTTCAATCATCTCTGCAGCTGGATTTTAAGTTTATTGCTTAACCTAATTATAAAAAGTTAAAAAGGCACCAATCAAGTATACTTGATTGGTGCCTTTTCTGCATTTCTGTACTATTAATTATTAACTTTAGCAATCTTACCCTGTTCAATATAAACAGCAAGAATTGATAAATCAGCAGGATTCACACCACTAATACGACTAGCTTGAGCTAATGTTTCTGGTTGAATCTTAATGAATTTTTGACGCGCTTCCGTCGCAATTCCTTCAATAGAATCGTAATCAATATTTGTTGGAATTTTTTTAGCTTCCATACGTTTTAACTTCGCAACTTTTTCTTGTGCTTTTTTAATATAGCCTTCGTACTTAAATTGGATTTCTACTTGTTCAATAATTCTATGGTCTAATTCATGGTCAGGACCTGGAATAAACTTCTCAATGTCTGCGTAAGTTACCTCAGGGCGACGTAAAAATTCATTAGCCAACACGCCATCTTTCAAAGCGGCACTATTATGTTCTGCTAAGAATGCATTCACATCTTCAGTAGGTTTAATACGGAATGATTGTAATCTAGCTTTTTCGGCTTCAATTTCAGCTTTTTTAGCTTTAAAAATAGCTAATCTCTTTTCAGAAATTAAACCAATATCATATCCTTTTTCAGTTAAACGTAAATCAGCGTTATCATGACGTAAGATTAAGCGATATTCAGCACGAGATGTTAATAGACGATAAGGTTCGTTTGTCCCTTTTGTTACTAAATCATCAATCATAACACCGATATAAGCGTCACTTCGATTTAACGTAAAATCTTCGCGGCCTAAAGCACGTAACCCAGCGTTAATTCCTGCCATTATTCCTTGTCCAGCAGCTTCTTCATATCCAGAAGTCCCGTTTGTTTGACCAGCGGTATATAAATTCTTCACTAATTTAGTTTCAAGCGTTGGTCGTAATTGATAAGGAGCCACGACATCATATTCAATCGCATAACCCGGACGCATTAATTCAGCGTTTTCAAGGCCCTTAATTGAATGAATAATATCTTGTTGGACTTCTTCCGGCATTGACGTAGAAAGGCCCTGAACGTAAAATTCGTCCGTTGAACGGCCTTCTGGTTCTAAGAAGAGCTGATGACGAGGTTTATCAGAGAAACGAACAATTTTATCTTCAATAGATGGACAGTAACGTGGACCCACACCTTTAATAATTCCTGAGAACATAGGTGCACGATCAAGGTTAGCATTAATAATCTCATGCGTTTTCAAGTTGGTATACGTTAACCAACAAGATAATTGATTTTTAACATCAATATAATCTTCATCAGGTGTTTCAAAACTAAAGTGGTTAGGTTCAACATCCCCTGGTTGTTCATCAGTCACACTGTAATCAATTGTATTCCCATCAACACGAGGTGGTGTTCCAGTTTTAAAACGTTCTAAATCAAATCCAAGAGCTTCAAGATTTTCAGATAATTTAATTGCAGGTTGTGAATTATTAGGACCTGATGAATAACTCAATTCGCCAATAATAATCTTACCGCGAGCAGCCGTTCCAACTGTTAAAACAACACTTTTAGAACGGTATTTTGCCCCAGTATTTGTTACAACACCATGACATTCGCCATCTTCAACAATTAAACTATCGACTGTTCCTTGACGTAACGTTAGGTTTTCTTCTTTTTCCATTGTATGTTTCATTTCACTTGAATAAAGATGTTTATCAGCTTGTGCCCGTAATGCTCTAACAGCTGGACCTTTACCAGTATTTAACATACGCATTTGTACATAAGTTTTATCGATGTTACGACCCATTTCGCCACCTAAGGCATCAATTTCACGTACAACAATTCCTTTAGCTGGACCACCAATTGAAGGATTACATGGCATAAAAGCAACCATGTCTAAACTAATTGTGATAAGTAATGTTTTATTACCCATTCGTGCAGCAGCGAGTGCTGCTTCTGAACCAGCATGTCCAGCACCAACCACAATTACATCATAATCTGGGCCGTCATAAGTTTTAATGTCCATTTATATTCTCCTATTTACTAACAATTATTTACCTAAACAGAATTGACTAAATAATTCTGTGAGTAATTCATCTTTGTAGCTATCACCAGTGATTTCACCAAGTAATTCCCAACTTCTAGTCATGTCAATTTGAACTAAATCGATTGGCATACCGGAAGCAATCCCAGTGATCACATCATCTAAAGCAGTCTCAGCTTGATTTAACAAGCCAATATGACGAGAATTAGTAATCATAACTGTTGTTTGGCTATTTTCAATTCCACCAAAGAATAAGTTAGCAATTTTTTCTTCAAGTTGCTTCACACCTTCATGATTTAAGACAGAAATAGAAATAATTTCCGTTGGATCAACCATACTTTCTAATTCTTTACGATCTAGATTTTCTGGTAAATCTGTTTTATTTAAGATAACAATTCGTTTATCATTCTGTGTTAATTTAATGAGCTGCTTATCTTCAGCAGACAAAGGTTCATTGCTATTCAAAACAAGCATGACTAAATCAGCTTGAACAATCGCTTCTTTCGAACGTTCAACCCCAATTTTTTCAACCTTATCTTCTGTATCACGAATACCGGCAGTGTCTACCAATTTCAAAGGTACACCCATAACGTTAACGTATTCTTCAATCACATCACGCGTTGTTCCAGCAACATCAGTTACAATGGCTTTATCTTCATGTAATAAGTGATTCAAAAGACTTGATTTACCAACATTAGGTCGACCAATTATGGCAGTAGCTAATCCTTCACGTAATACTTTACCTTGTTGCGCTGTTTGTAGTAATTCTTGAACATATTGCTTAACATCACGTGCTTTTTCAAGCAATAATTTAGTCGTCATTTCTTCACCAGCATCGTATTCTGGATAATCAATATTAACTTCAACTAATGCCAAAACATCTACGATATCTTTACGTAAATTGCGGATTAGACGTGCTAAATTACCATCTAACTGATTTAGTGCAACTTTCATTGAGCGATCTGTTTTAGCACGAATTAAATCCATAACAGCCTCAGCTTGAGATAAATCAATTCGACCATTTAAGAATGCTCGTTTTGTAAATTCACCAGGTTCAGCTAAGCGTGCCCCATTACTTAATAATAATTGTAAAATTTGATTCGTTGGTACAATACCACCATGACAGTTAATTTCAATCACATCTTCACGTGTAAATGTTTTAGGTGCTAACATAACTGAGACCATGACCTCATCGACTTCTTCATCCGTTTTAGGATTTAAAATATGTCCGTAGTTAATGGTATGACTATCAACGTTACCTAAATTTTTCCCTTTAAATACATTATTAGCAATTTGAACGGCATCCTCACCACTTAATCGAACAATTGAAATGGCACCTTCACCAGGTGGTGTTGATATAGCGGCAATTGTATCAAATTCTGTTAATTCTGGCATATCTTTAAATACTCCCTTCAAGTGCTCTATTAGCAGTTAATTAATCATATTCTTTAAATTTTTTCAAACAAAAAAAGGGCCCACTCCACGCCCTAAAAGGACGTGGATAAAGCACCTTCACTACTTTATCTAATATTAAGTTCAATGCCAATAATATACTTTTTTTACCGACATTTGTCAACAAGTCTGTTTGATGATTCTAATTCACTAACCACGAATACCGCGATTTTCTAATTTATTAGTAATCACTTTTAATTCATTAACATAACCAAGATATTCTTCTTCAGTCATATCAAATGAAGTAAAACAATTCGACATTTGTTTCATAATTCTATGTTTACTTCTTTTAGCTTTTCCAGTCAATGAGACATTCACACGGCGTTCATCCTCAGGATCTCTAGTCCGAAGAATCCAATCATCCTTTTCCATACGTTTTAAAAGTGGTGTTAATGTTCCGTTATCTAGATGTAACTTCGCACCAAGTTCCTTCACCATAACAGGTGACGTTTCCCACAATGAAAGTAACGTAATATATTGCGGATACGTTAAGCTAAATTCCTTCAGTGATTCTGTATAAAATTTATTGTAATCTTTTTGTGCTGTGTAAATAGCAAAACATAGTTCATCTTCTAATTTTTCTGGATCATGTTTTAAAGCCATGGGTGGGGACTCCCTTCTATTACTGACTATTTTTTATTTTTAGGCGCTACAATTACTGAGCGCTTAGGTTCTGTTCCAATCGATGTTGTTTTGATTCGGTTATTTCGTGCTAAATAAAAATGAATTTGCTTACGTTCGTTAGCAGGCATCGGGTCTAATTGTACCGTCTCACCCGTTCTAATAACATCCTTGGCCACTTTAATTGCAAGGCGCTCAATCGTTTCTTCGCGACGTTTACGGTAGCCACCAACATCTAGAATAACATTCATTCTGCTAACTGCTTTTTGATTCATATTAACTTGTGCTAAATATTGCAAAGCATTTAAACTTTTACCGTGTTTACCAATTAATAATCCTTGTTTACTCGTATTAAAATCATATGTTACCTGACGGCGCTCAAATTGAACATTAATTTCTGTATCAATACCCATTAATTCTGTAATGTCGGCCAAATAATAACCAACATCATGAACTGCTTTTTCATTAAGTTGACTTCTAGCAGCTTTTTCTGCTGCTGTTAGAGGCTTTGATGTAACACTATCTTTTTTTTCATCAATAATTTTCTTGCTTACTGGTTTTTCTGTTATTTTTTTTTCAATTAATTCAACTTCTGCCTTTTTGCGGCCAAAAAATAAAAATCCAGACTTACCTTCATTGATTATTTTAATTTCAATCTGTGTTTTTTCAAGCTTTAATGCAGCCAAACCGTTACTCACAGCTTGATCAACATTTTTTCCAGTAAATATGGGCATGTTCATCCTCCAAATATAATTATCATCGTTATATTATAGCACTAATTGACCCCTTATCTATACCCTTTTTCAGAACGATTTTTTTGAAAAGTTCTTTCATTTGACAAAATCTATAGGACTCAGCCTATAATGAAAATACTAAATATAAAAACTCGGAGGATTAATTCTATGAATAAATTAACAGACACATATGAATTAGCAAATGGTGTCAAAATTCCTGTTGTTGGTTTTGGTACTTGGCAAACACCAAGTGGTGATGTTGCTAAAGCATCTGTAAAATCAGCATTAGCTTCTGGTTACATACATTTAGATACTGCTGAAATGTACCACAATGAAAGTAGTGTTGGAGAAGGTATTGCCGAAAGCGGTGTTGCTCGTGAAGATATCTTTTTAACAAGTAAATTAGCTAATACAGCTCATACGTACGATGAAACACAAACAGCATTTGCACGAACATTAAAAGATTTAGGTGTTGATTACCTTGATTTATTCTTGATTCACTGGCCAAATCCTGCTGCTTATCGTGAAGATAATTGGGAAAGTCATCTTCAAGAAACATGGCGTGCATTTGAAGATCTTTATAATGAAGGTAAAATTAAAGCCATTGGTGTTTCTAACTTCCGTCCTCGTCATTTTAAAATTTTGGAAGAAACACAAACAATTACACCAATGATTAATCAAATTAGATTAGCTCCTGGTGATACTCCCAAAGAGACAATTGATTATTGTCACAAGCATAATATTCAATTAGAAGCTTATAGCCCATTAGGAACTGGTGCTATCTTTACGGAACCAACAATGGTTAAAATTGCTAATCGTATTGGTCGCAGTGTTGCACAAGTTACCTTACGTTGGTCATTACAAAATGGATTCTTACCACTTCCCAAATCTGTTCATGCTGACAGAATTGAAGAAAATACTCATTTATTTGATTTTGAATTATCTGATGAAGACATGGCAGAAATCAACTCTCTAGATGGTGTTGTTGGTCATGCTCAAGATCCAGATACAGCAACTTTCTAAAATGTTTCACGTGAAACAAAAATGCGTAACCAGATATATTCTGGTTACGCATTTTTAGTTATCTATAGTTTGATGATGCATTTGGCATGACTATTGCACATATGATGTAAACAATAATACCAGGGAATGCTGCACTCAGGACACTTAAAAGAACGTACCCTATTCTTGTTAATGTTGGGTCCCAGTTAAAAAATTCAGCAATACCACCGACAACACCAGCAATAATTCTATTATTAGATTTTGTTAATTTTCTCAATTTTAATCCTCCTCTTGTTAACCTTTTATGTAATTATATCCAAAATAAAAAACCAAAGCCACTAAATGGACTTTGGTTTTCAAAAATTACTTTTTGTTACGGCCCTTATAAGCTTTCTTTTTCGCTTTTTTAATAGCCTGTACTTTTTCTTTTTCAAGACGTACTTTTTCTTCACGTTCACGTGTAATTTTAAATGGATTATTAATTAACAATGTTTGTCCAACTGAGAATGCATTGGTAATAACCCAATATAATGACAAGGCTGATGGTAAGTTAACAGCTGTCACAAGAATCATTATTGGTGTACCATAAACCATCATCGTTGACATTGAGTTTGCTTCAGGTTGGGACATAACACCCAACTTAGAAACAAAGTAAGTTAAGATTGCAGCAAAAATTGGTAAGATGAAGTACGGATCTTTATCACCAAGCTGTAACCATAAAAATTCACCCGTCTTCAAAACGTTCGTTCTCAAAATAGCTTGATAAAGAGCTAATAAAATCGGCATCTGTACTAATAATGGTAAACATCCAGCAACAGGATTAATGCCTGCTTCTGCATATAATTTCTGTTGTTCTTCACGTAATTTTTGAACAGTTGCAGCATCTTTACCAGAATGCTTAGCTTGAAGTGCCTTCAATTGAGGTTGAACTTCAGCTGTTTTACGCATACTTTTTGTTTGATAAATCATTAATGGTAATAAAATAACCCTAATGATTATGGTAAAGATGATAATACCAACACCATAGTTCCCACCAAATAATTTTGAAAGGAAAATAATAGCCCTAGAGAAACTGAGGATGATACCGCCATCCCAAATTCCTGTACTATTTTCCGTTATTGGTGTTGTACTACATCCCGCTAGGACTAACATTAACCCCAACATACTTAATAGGACTAAAAATCGCTTACTCTTCTTTTTCACAAGAATACCCTCGCTCACTTTATTAGTCTAAAATTTTAGCTATTTTTAAAACATGTGTTAATTGTTTCTTGGATTCCTCTTGCGACAACCAAGCAACAGATGGTCTAGCAATAACCAAAAAATCGCAATCTTGTTTAAGATCTGGTTTCAATTCTAACAACGATTGACGAATACGGCGTTTAACCCAATTACGAGCAACAGCATTCCCAATACGTTTTCCAACTGAAATTCCAACTCTAAAATGAGCTTGTTCTGGTTTTTCCATCATATATATAACATACTTTCGGTTCGCACAAGATTGACCTTTTTTAAAAACTGTTTGGAACTCTGCTTCTTTTTTAACGCGATATGATTTTCTCATGTAATATCTCCAGTTAAATAGATACTGTATCTTTGTAATAAAAAAAACCACTGAAATCAGTGGTCTATGCAGACAATACTTTTCTACCTTTACGGCGTCTACGTGCTAAGACGTTACGGCCGCCTTTTGTACTCATGCGTTTACGGAAACCATGCACGCGTTCACGGTGACGTTTTTTAGGTTGGTATGTTCTTTTCATAATTTAGGCACCTCCTTAAATACTTAATGTTTCAACTAATCGGTATCTTGATAAAAATAAGATACCAGTGACGTCAATTTCACTTACCGGAATATAATACCATACTTCTTTCTTCTATGAAAGAAAATTATTAGAATTCAATGTAATTTAGTTATCCACACTTTTTCGCTATTTATTTTTTAGTTGTGGATGAGTTGTGAAACACATCTTGTCGTCCACAACTCGGAACACACACTTTTTCACAATAAACAGCCTGTTAATAAGTTATACACACCCTTAACTAAAAACTGTTAATAACTAATGAAAATCCTTTAATAACATACTTTATTTCAATCACTCATTTGTGGATAACATGGCAAACAAAACTGGTTTATCTTTTTATGCCCACCCCTGTGGAAAACTTATTAATGACCCTGTTATTATTTTTTACACATTTTTTTAAACCTGTGGAAAACCCTTCTTTAAAATGCTAAACTGTAGTTACGATTTATTTAAACAAGGAGGCTTTTTGTGCTTACTCTCGAAAATTTATGGTCCTCACTGACTGATTATTTCAAAACGCAACTCAACCCTGTTAGTTACGAAACTTGGATTTCATCAGCTGAACCAAAACAATTTATTAATAACGACCTTATTATTGAGCTACCCTCCCAGCTACATAAAACTTACTGGATACAACATCTAGCACCAAAAGTTGTTGCGTTTCTTTACGAATCAACTGGTGAAGAAATCAATCCCGTTTTAAAAATAAAGGGTGAATTAACCGCGGGCGGCCAATCAAATATGGCAGTATCAAATAGTTCAAACTCTAATAACGATAATGTCCCTACCTTTATGCGTGATGCCAAATTAAACGATAGATATACCTTTAGTACCTTCGTTACTGGAAAAGGTAATCAGATGGCCCACGCTGCTGCTTTGGTTGTTTCTGAAGAACCTGGCCGCTTGTACAACCCGCTCTTTTTCTATGGTGGTGTTGGTTTGGGTAAAACCCATTTAATGCACGCAATTGGTCACCAAATGCTTCTAAACAATCCTGATGCAAAAGTAAAATACGTTACAAGTGAAGCATTTACTAACGGCTTCATTAACTCACTTCGAAATAATACGCCCGAAGATTTCCGAAAAGAATATCGTAGTGTTGATCTCTTACTGGTGGATGATATTCAATTTTTTGCCGATAAAGAATCAACACAAGAAGAATTTTTCCATACATTTAACTCTTTATATGATGATAAAAAACAAATTGTCTTATCATCTGATCGTTTACCAAACGAAATACCAAAATTACAAAAACGTCTTATATCTCGCTTTAAATGGGGTCTTTCAGTTGATATAACCCCTCCTGATTTAGAAACTAGAATTGCTATTTTAAGAAATAAATCTGATGCTGAAAATCTTGAAATACCAGATGATACATTAAGTTATATTGCTGGCCAAATCGATTCGAATATTCGTGAACTTGAAGGCGCTTTGGTTAGAGTACAAGCGTACGCGACCTTATCAAACTCAGAAATAACAACGAGTTTAGCCGCCGATGCCTTAAAAAACTTAAGTTTAAAAGATAAATCAAATGAAATTTCAATTGCTATTGTTCAAGATCGGGTTGCTAAATATTTCCACGTTACTGTGGGCGATTTAAAAGGAAAAAAACGTGTTAAAGCAATTGTTATGCCACGTCAAATTGCTATGTACTTAAGTCGCGAACTTACCGACAATTCCTTACCTAAGATTGGATCTGAATTTGGTGGTAAGGATCATACAACGGTTATTCATGCTCACGAAAAAATTGCTGTAATGTTAGAAACTGATGACAAACTTCAGCGTCAAATTTCAGATCTTAAGAGTGAACTTAACCAATAATAGTTGTGGGCAATTGTGGATAAGGCGGCTTGTTTACTCACAGGTTATCCACATGTGAATTCTTTTATTTACATGGTCCCAACGTATTTCTTAACATGATTAACAGGCCCTACTACTGCTTCTATTCTTTTATTACTTAATTAATAACTAAACTTACCGGAGGATTTACTATGGAATTTACAATTAATCGATCAGCATTCATTAAACAATTAACAGATGTTCAAAGAGCTATTTCTTCAAAAACAACAATTCCTATATTAACGGGTATCAAAGTTGTCTTAACTGCTTCTGGTTTACTTTTAACAGGTAGTGATGCAGATGTTTCTATTGAAACTTTTTTATCTGTTGAAGATGAATCTAATAACTTAACAATTGAATCAACTGGTGAAATTGTGCTACCTGCACGATTCTTTAGCGAAATTGTTAAAAAATTACCGCAAGATACTTTTTCATTAACAGTGACTGATGGTTATCAAACTGAGATTACTTCTGGATCAGCCTCATTCAATATTAATGGGTTAGATGCAAATAACTATCCTCACTTACCAGAAATTGATACTGATGATAATTTAATTTTTTCGGGATCAATCTTAAAACAAATTATTAGCCAAACTGTTATTGCCGTTTCTAACCAAGAAAGTCGCCCTATTTTAACTGGTGTTCACTTTGTCATTGAAAATGGTGAGTTTTTAGCAGTCGCAACAGATAGTCATCGTTTGAGCCAACGTAAAATTACATTGGAAGGCGCAAACGATGCAAAATATGATGTTATTATTCCTGGTAAATCTTTAGTAGAATTATCACGAATGATTGACGATTCTAATCCAGATATTGAAATGCGTATTTCAGAAAACCAAGTACTCTTTATTCTTGGAAATACCTCATTTTATTCACGTTTATTAGAAGGAAATTATCCTGATACAACTCGTCTAATTCCTAAAGAATCAGCTACAGACATTGAGTTTAATGCGCCTAAATTATTATCAGCAATTGAACGTGCGTCATTACTATCACATGAAAGCCGTAATAACGTTGTTAAACTAGCGATTAATACGGCAGAACAAAAAGTTGTCATTTATAGTAACTCGCCTGATGTTGGTAATGTTGAGGAAGCATTAGAATTTAGCAATTTATCAGGAAATGATCTTGAAATTTCATTTAATCCAGACTATATGAAAGATGCTTTAAGATCATTTGGACAAACTGAAATTAAAGTTGCGTTTACACAACCATTACGACCATTTACCTTAGTCCCAACTGAAGATACAACGCAATTTATTCAATTAATTACACCAGTTCGAACATTCTAATTAATTGTTCGTGTATGAATAACTAATAAAAATAGAGTAAAAGCAGCCAATAAAACTGTTTTTACTCTATTTTTTTAGGTAAATTATATTAAAAGTGAGAAATGAATTTTATGGTTTGATTTTGACTAAAAAAATAAGGCAATAGTGAATTGTAGTCATTTAATTAAAAATATAGCCTTTTAAGTAATTTTAGAGTAAAAAGACTAATTAAAACTTAAATCGCTTAAATCGGCTTAAAATGAGATGTGAAATTGTAATTTTGCGAAAAAAAAGGTATAATAGAAAAGGAAGAAAATGGAGGTTGACGACAATTGAAATCAGATATTTATTTAGAAACACCTTACATGATGCTACAACAAGTTTTGAAATCAGAAACAATTATTAATTCTGGTGGCGAAGCAAAATGGTTTTTACGTGAAAATGAAGTCCTTGTAAATGGTGAATTAGAAGACCGACGTGGACGTAAATTATACCCTGGCGATGTTATTGAAGTTCCAGGTATTGCAATTATTACGATGCATTCAATGGACGAAAAGTAGGCTTATCAATGTATCTAGAAAATTTAACCTTGAGGGATTATCGTAACTATGAAGATTTAAATATCTCATTTTCACCAGCAATCAATATATTACTTGGTGAAAATGCTCAGGGTAAAACGAATTTATTGGAAGCAATTTATGTGTTATCAATGACTCGAAGTCATAGAACGAATAATGATAAAGAGTTGATTAAGTGGGATAAGACAGCTGCGATAATCCAAGGTCGGGTGAATAAGCAAGTAGGGTCATTGCCACTCGAGATTCAAATTAATTCTAAAGGTAAAAAAGCTAAAGTTAATCATCTTGAACAGGCCAAATTGTCACAGTACATTGGACAGTTCAATGTGATTTTGTTTGCACCAGAGGATTTAGCCCTTGTAAAGGGTGCCCCATCAGTAAGAAGAAGATTTGTTGATATGGAATTTGGCCAAATTAATGCACGTTATTTATATAATTTAGGTCAATACCGAACTATTTTGAAACAGCGTAATCAATATCTAAAACAGTTACAGCATAAAAAAGACCAAGATTTAGTTTTTTTAGATGTATTATCTGATCAATTAGCTGCTTTTGGCGCAGAAATTGTACATCAACGCTTAATATTTCTTAAACAACTTGAATTCTGGGCTAACCAATTACAAGAAGAGATTACACAGTCCGCTGAAACGTTAACATTTGAGTATGCCACTCATTTGGAAAACGCGTCAGAAAAAACGATTGAACAGTTGTATACGCAATTACAAAATGATTTAAAAAAATCAATAAAAAAAGAAATATTTCAAGGGACAACCTTAGCTGGGCCACATCGTGATGATGTGCGTTTTTTAATTAACGGCAAAAACGTTCAAACATATGGATCTCAAGGACAACAAAGAACAACAGCATTATCAGTCAAATTAGCCGAAATTGAGTTAATGAAAGAGGAAACTGGGGAATATCCAGTCCTTCTTTTGGATGATGTTCTTTCTGAATTGGATGATATGCGTCAAACACATCTTTTGAAGACGATTCAAAATAAGGTTCAAACATTTTTAACAACACCAAACTTAAGTGGTATTGCTAGATCGTTAATTAATGAACCTAAGATTTTTCATATTAATCAAGGTAACTTACTCGAAGAGGAGGAACATATAGTTGACTGATCAAGAGAAACAAGCTGAAATAGCAGAAGAATTACATGAAGAAAAAGCAAAAGAATATGATGCGAGCCAAATTCAAGTTTTAGAAGGACTTGAAGCTGTTAGAAAACGTCCCGGTATGTATATTGGAACAACGGCTTCACAAGGTCTTCATCACTTAGTTTGGGAAATTATTGATAATGGTATCGATGAAGCATTGGCTGGTTTTGCCGATGAAATTAATGTTGTTGTCGAAAAAGACAACAGTATAACAGTTCGTGATAATGGACGTGGTATCCCTGTTGATATCCAAGCAAAAACAGGCCGTCCAGCGCTTGAAACCGTTTTTACAATTTTACATGCTGGGGGTAAATTTGGCGGTGGTGGTTATAAAGTTTCTGGTGGACTTCATGGAGTTGGTGCTTCAGTTGTTAATGCATTATCAACTGAGCTAGATGTTCAGGTTATTCGTGAAGGTAAAGTCTACGGTATGGACTTTGCTCGCGGTAAAGTTAAAACAGAGATGTCAGTTGTAGGTGAAGCACCTGAAAATGAACATGCAACGATTGTTCATTTTGTACCGGATTCTGATATTTTTACGGAAACAACTGTCTATGATATTAAAGTATTAACAACGCGAATTCGTGAATTAGCATTCTTGAATAAAGGCCTTAAAATTACGATTGATGATAAACGTGATGGTGGACCCGGATTACAAGAATTCCATTATGCCGGTGGTATTAAGCATTATGTTGAATACTTAAATAAAAATAAAGATGTTATTTTCCCAGAACCTATCTATGTTGAAGGTGAACAAAAAGGGATTATTGTTGAAGTTGCCCTCCAATATACAGATGATTATCATAGTAATTTATTAACTTTCACAAATAATATTCATACTTATGAGGGTGGTACTCATGAATCTGGTTTTAAGACAGCCTTAACCCGGGTTATAAATGATTACGCTCGTAAAAATAATCTTATGAAAGAAAATGATGCTAATCTTTCTGGTGAAGATGTTCGTGAAGGATTGACGGCTGTTGTCAGTATTAAACATCCAGATCCTCAATTTGAAGGTCAAACAAAAACAAAATTAGGTAATTCAGATGCGCGTACGGTTACTGATCGTACTTTCTCTGAACATTTTACTAAGTTTTTAATGGAAAATCCTAAAGAAGCTAAAATTATTGTAGAAAAAGGCTTATTAGCTGCTAGAGCTCGAGTAGCTGCTAAACATGCTCGTGAAGTAACACGTAAAAAAAGTGGGCTTGAAATCAGTAACTTACCCGGTAAGTTAGCTGATAATACAAGTAAAGATCCTGCAATTAGTGAATTATTTATCGTCGAAGGTGATTCAGCCGGCGGTTCAGCTAAACAGGGTCGTTCACGGTTAACACAAGCTATCTTACCGATTCGTGGTAAGATTTTGAATGTTGAAAAAGCAAGTTTAGATAAAATTTTAGCCAATGAAGAAATTCGTTCATTATTTACAGCTATGGGAACAGGTTTTGGTGGCGAATTTAATGTTGAAAAAGCTAATTATCATAAATTAATTATTATGACTGATGCTGATGTCGATGGTGCCCATATTAGAACGTTATTATTAACACTGTTCTATCGTTACATGCGTCCACTTGTTGAAGCAGGATTCGTGTATATTGCGCAACCACCTTTATATCAAATTAGACAAGGTAAGATGATTCGTTATGTCGATACTGAAGAAGAATTAGAAGAAATTCAAGGGCAATTGGCACCAACACCAAAACCCGTTATTCAACGATATAAAGGTCTTGGAGAAATGGATGCTTCTCAATTGTGGGAAACAACTATGGATCCAGATGCTCGTCGTTTATTACGTGTTAACGTCGACGATGCCATTGAAGCTAATGATGTCTTTAATATGTTAATGGGTGATCGTGTAGAACCTAGACGTGAATTTATTGAAAAAAATGCCACTTACGTAGAAAACTTAGATATTTAAAAACTTAGTCGTAAAGGAGGTTGAAAATTTTGGCAGAAGAATTACCAGCTACAAGCCGGATAAAAGATGTTAATCTTTCCGGAGAAATGAAAAAATCATTCTTGGATTATGCTATGAGCGTTATTGTTGCTCGTGCACTTCCTGATGTTCGAGATGGGTTGAAACCTGTCCATCGTCGTATTTTATACGGGATGAGTGAATTAGGGATTACGCCTGATAAACCATACAAAAAATCAGCTAGAATTGTTGGGGATGTTATGGGTAAGTACCATCCTCATGGTGATTCATCGATTTATGAAGCGATGGTTCGTATGGCCCAAGACTTTAGTTACCGTTACATGTTAGTTGATGGGCATGGTAACTTTGGTTCTGTCGATGGTGATGGCGCTGCTGCTATGCGTTATACTGAAGCTAGAATGAGTAAAATAGCTGTTGAAATGATGCGTGATATCAATAAAGATACCATTGATTTCATGGATAATTACGATGGCAGTGAACATGAACCAGTTGTTTTACCTGCGCGTTTTCCTAACTTATTAGTTAATGGTGCAACAGGTATTGCCGTTGGTATGACAACGAATATTCCGCCACATAATTTGTCAGAAGTTATTTCTGGATTACATATTTTGATGGATAATCCTGATGCAACTGTGGCTGATTTGATGGAGGCTATCCCTGGTCCTGATTTTCCAACTGGGGCTACTGTTCTAGGTAAATCTGGTATTCGTAAAGCTTACGAAACAGGTAAGGGAACAATAACAATTCGTTCAAAAGTTGAAATTGAAGAACAAAAGAATGGTAAAGAACGTATTATCGTTGATGAACTTCCTTACATGGTTAATAAAGCACGTTTAATTGAACGTATTGCTGATTTAGCTCGTGATAAAAAAATTGAAGGTATCACTGATATTAATGATGAGTCTGATCGTGAAGGATTACGAATTGTGATCGATATTCGTCGTGATATGAGTGCTTCAGTTGTGTTGAATAACCTTTATAAATTAACGTTATTACAAACATCTTTCAGTTTTAATATGCTAGCAATCGTTAATGGTATTCCAAAAGTTCTAAGTTTAAAGGAAATGCTTGTTTATTACCTTGAACATCAAGAAAAAGTTATCCGTCGTCGTACGCAATTTGAATTGAAAAAGGCACGTGCTCGCGCACATATCCTTGAAGGTTTAAGAATTGCACTCGATCATATTGATGAAATTATTAGAATTATCCGTAGCTCAAATACGGGTGAACTTGCTAAAAATCAATTGATGGGTAATTATGGTTTATCAGATAAACAAGCTCAAGCTATTTTAGATATGCGATTAGTTCGTTTAACTGGTTTAGAACGTGAAAAAATTGAAGAAGAATATCAAAATTTAATGGCATCAATCGCTGATTTTGAAGATATTTTGGCTCATGACTCACGTATTCATGATATTATTTATCAAGAATTGTTAGATTTACAAGCTAAATTTGGTGATGAACGTCGTACTGAATTATTAATTGGCGAAGTATTGAATCTTGAAGATGAAGATTTGATTGAAGAAGAAGAAGTTATGATTACATTAACGCATAACGGTTATGTAAAACGTCTTGCAACTGATGAATTCAAAGCACAAAACCGTGGTGGCCGTGGCGTTCAAGGTATGGGTGTTCATGATGATGACTTTATTGAACATCTTGTGTCGACATCAACGCATGATACCCTACTATTCTTCACGAATGCTGGTAAAGTGTACCGTATGAAGGGGTATGAAATTCCTGAATATGGACGCACAGCTAAAGGAATTCCTGTCATTAATCTTTTAGGGGTTAATTCTGGTGAGAAAATCCAAGCTGTTATCAACGTAAGCAAGCAAGAAAATGATGAACGTTATCTTTTCTTTACGACGCTTAACGGAACAGTTAAGAGAACACCGGTGTCAGAATTTTCTAACATACGAAATAATGGTTTAAAAGCGATTAAATTGCATGATGAAGATGAATTAATTAACGTTGCTATCACAGATGGCACGCAGAATATGATTATTGGAACGCATCGAGGTTACGCAGTATCATTTGCTGAAAATGATGTTCGTTCAATGGGTCGTTCTGCTTCTGGTGTTCGTGGTATTCGGTTAAGAGAAGATGATTACGTTGTAGGAGCTGATTTATTAGCTGCTGATAGTCACGTATTTATCATTTCTGAAAAAGGATACGGTAAGCAAACACCCGCTTCGGCTTATGCAATTAAAGGCCGTGGTGGAAAAGGAATTAAGACAGCTAACATTTCTGAAAAGAATGGACCAATTGCTGGGTTAGCAACCGTTCAAGGTGATGAAGATATCATGTTAATTACGGATCAAGGTGTTATGATTCGCTTTAATGTGAAGAACGTGTCAAAAACGGGCCGTGCTACTTTAGGAGTTCATTTAATTCGAATTGATGAGAATGCTAAAGTTGCAACAATGGCAAAAGTTGAAGCTACTCCTGAAGAAACAACTACTATTTTAGATGCAGTTGTATCAGACGTTGAAAGTGAAACAAATGACTTAGAATAAACTAAATTAAAAAAATAAAATAAAATCCTAATTAACGGCGTACTTAATAAGTGTGTAGTTAATTAGGATTTTCTTGCTTTAAGTGAATGGCAGTGATATAATTTTAGTTCGTAAGTGTCTATGGCATTAAATAGATAACTTTCCTTGTTCTTGCCACGAGGTAAGGACCTAAAGTCCATAAGGAGGTGTAAACAGTCATGAGTAAATATGAAATTACTTATATCATCCGTACCGATCTTGATGAAGCAGCTAAAGCAGCTTTGATCGAACGTTTCGATGGTATTTTAACAAGTAATGGTGCAGAAATCGTTACTTCAAAAGACTGGTCAAAACGTCGTCTTGCATACGAAATCAGCGGTTATAATGAAGGTATCTACCATATCATTAATGCTACAGCCGATGACGATATCGCAATTAACGAATTTGATCGTCTTTCAAAGATTAATGAAGGAATCTTGCGTCATATGATCATTAACAGAGATGAAAAATAATTCATTTTAATAAAATAACGGAGAGGAGCAATACATTATGATTAATAGAACAGTACTTGTCGGACGTTTAACAAGAGACCCTGATTTACGCTACACAGCTAGTGGTGCTGCAGTTGCAACTTTTACAGTTGCAGTTAATCGACAATTCACGAACGCTTCTGGCGAACGTGAAGCCGATTTTATTAACTGTGTTATCTGGCGAAAAGCAGCCGAGAACTTCGCTAACTTTACGCATAAAGGTTCTTTAATTGGTGTCGATGGACGAATTCAAACGCGTTCATATGATAATCAACAAGGAACTCGCGTGTATGTTACTGAAGTTGTCGTAGAAAACTTTTCGTTGCTTGAATCAAAATCTCAATCAAGCCAACAACAAGGTAACGCTAATAATCAAAGCAGCGCTCCTCAATCAAGTTCATCATCAAATAACAATGCTAACCCATTTGGTGGCGCAAGTTCGAATAATAATTCAAACACAACGCAATCTAATGATTCAGCAACAGTTGATCCATTTGCAAATAATGGCCAACAAATTGATATTTCTGATGACGACCTACCATTCTAATTAGAGGAGGAAACTCACATGGCACAACAACAACAACGTAGAGGTGGTGGCGGTGGCGCACGTCGTCGACGTAAAGTTGACTTCATCGCAGCTAACCACATCGATTATATCGATTATAAAGATACAGACTTGTTAAAACGTTTCATTTCAGAACGTGGTAAGATTTTACCTCGTCGTGTTACGGGAACAAGCGCTAAAAACCAACGCAGTTTAACAATTGCAATTAAACGCTCACGTATTATGGGCTTATTACCATTCGTTTCAGAAGAATAGTAATATCTAGGGAAGACTATGCAAATAGTCTTCCCTTTTTTTGTACTATCAGCAAGATTTGTGCAGGTAAATGGGGAATGTGATAAAATAGATAACATCTAGGATTTACAGATGAGGAGATACTATGAAAAAGTTCCTTTCAAACGAGAAACTTCCCAGTTTTTTGAAGAATGAACGCTTAAGATGGATTGCGATTTTTATCGTAATTATGTCTTTATTTAGTGTTGTTCTGTCTTTTACAGTTAATTTATTTTTAGGACTTATATTGTTAATTATTGCGTTGGGTGCTACCAGCGCAAGTATGTATATTATGTCCCAAATTACGGCAAATACTAATGAATATATATCGGAATTATCATATCGTATTAAACGTAGTGAACAAGAAGCGCTTATCAAAATGCCAATTGGTATTTTGATTTTTAACGAACAAAATGAGATTGAGTGGGTTAATCCATACTTACAACCTTATTTTGAAAAAAATGATATTTTAGGTAAGAAAATAGAGAGCGTCGATGAATCGTTATCGACGATTATTACAGATAACGCTGAGACTAAAGGCTTGGTGAAAGTAACATGGCATGAAAAAGATTTTGAAATGATCATACAAAATGATATTCATGTTGCTTACCTGATGGATATTACGCGTTATTCATCAATTGAAAAAGAATTTGAAGCAGAGCGCGTTGTTATCGGTCAAGTGTTCTTAGATAATTATGATGAAGTAACGCAATCTATGTCAGATAAGAATGTTTCTAATTTAAGTAACTTTGTCACAAATGAGTTATCTAATTGGGCGCGTCGTTATGGGATGTATTTAAAAAGAACGGATTCAGATCGATTTTTTATTTTAGTTCATGCCCATTCTTTACAACAAATTGAAGAAGAAAAATTTAAAATTTTAGATCGAATTCGCGATCGGACATCCAAACAAAACTTTCCGCTCACATTGAGCATGGGAATTGCCTATGGCGATGGCGATTTGAATTCACTTGCAAAATTAGCTCAAAGCAATTTAGATCTTGCTTTAGGTCGAGGTGGGGATCAAGTTGTCGTTAAATCACCTGAAGAGCAAGCAAGATTTTATGGTGGTAAAACTAATCCGATGGAAAAACGGACTCGGGTTCGTGCTAGAATGATTTCTCAAGCGTTACAAGAAATAATGAAACCAATGGACCAAGTCTTCGTTATGGGACATCAGAGCCCAGATATGGACTCTGTAGGAGCTTGTTTGGGCATTAGACGAATCGCTTTGATGAATAATATGAAATGTTGGATTGTTTTAGATCAAACCGCTATTCATTCAGATGTACAACGATTGATGGAAGAGTTAGATCAATATCCTGATATCAAATATAATATTATTACACCTGAAGAAGCAGTAGAAAAAGCAACAGAACAGAGTTTACTGGTGATGGTTGATCATTCTAAACCCTCTATTTCTGGTAGTCCTGAATTGTATGAAAAACTTAAAAATCGTCTGATGGTTATTGATCATCATCGTCGTGGAGAAGAATTCCCTGAAAATCCAATGTTAGTTTATATTGAACCTTATGCATCATCAACCTGTGAACTGATTACTGAAATGTTTGAATATCAATCAAAAGATAGTGAACCAATTAATAAAATTGAAGCAACTGCGATGTTAACGGGAATTATTATTGATACGAAGTCGTTTTCATTAAGGACGGGTACACGAACATTTGATGCAGCCAGTTATTTAAGGTCCGTTGGGGCTGATTCAACAATGGTTCAAAACTTTATGAAAGAAAATGTTGATAGTTACTTGAAGCGTAATCATTTAATTGATAAAGTAGAGTTCATTAATACTGATTTAGCATTATGTGTGGGTGAAGATGATACGATTTATGACCCAGTTACAGCAGCACAGGCAGCAGATTCATTATTATCTATTTCAAGTGTATCAGCGTCATTTGTTGTCACAAAACGATCAGAAAATCGTGTTAGTATCTCTGCTAGAAGTACAGGGACGACTAATGTTCAAGTTGTTATGGAACAAATGGGCGGCGGCGGTCACTTATCAAATGCTGCGACTCAGTTAACTGGTGTGAGTGTAAGTGAAGCTGCAGAACAATTAGTTAATATTTTAACGACAAAAAAAGATGAAATTAAGGAGTAGTTGATTATGAAAGTTATATTTTTAGAAGATGTTCGCGGAAAAGGTAAACGTGGAGAAATTAAAGAAGTACCAAGCGGCTATGCTCAAAATTTTTTAATTAAAAATGGTAAAGCAAAATTAGCTACAAATTCAGCAATGAGTTCTTTAAAGGGACAACAAAAAGCTGAAGAAAAAAAAGCTGAAGAAATTTTAAAAGAAGCTAAAGATGAAAAAATCGTTTTAGAAGATGATAAGACAGTTGTTGAATTAACAGCTAAAGCGGGCGAAGATGGCCGTTTATTTGGCTCAATTCCTAGCAAGCAAATTGTACAAGCTATGGAAAAACAATACGGAATTAAAATCGACAAACGTAAAGTTGAACTACCAGAACCAATTCGTGCCTTAGGATTCACGAATGTACCTGTTAAGTTACATGTTGATGTAACAGCAATGATTCGTGTTCATGTTTCGGCTAATAACTAAAGTAGTATTTATTTGAAAAGCTGGCAAAATTTGATTTTGTCCAGCTTTTTTCTTGATTTTAGAAGTAAGGAGAACACGATAAAATGAATAATGAACTATTAACAGACCAAACGCCACCACAGAATATTGAAGCGGAACAAGCCGTTTTGGGCGCTGTCTTTTTAAAGAGTGATGCTCTTGTTGAGGCAATGGAATACTTGGAGCCCGAAGACTTCTATCAACGTCGCCATCAATTGATATTTGCGGCTATGGTGGATCTGAATGATAAAGATGAAGCTATTGATATTGTTACGATTCAAGATAATTTAACTTCTAAAAATCAAATGGATGATATTGGCGGTGTTAGCTATATTGTTGAATTAGCTGGCTCTGTACCAACGGCTGCGAACGTTCAGTATTATGCTAAAATTGTTGAAGAAAAATCAATGATTCGACGCTTAATTGCGACAGCGACATCTATTGCAACTAAGGGTTTATCACAAGATGATGATGTTGCAACGCTTTTAGATAATGCTGAACGTGAAATTATGAGCGTATCTGAAAAAAGAAATAGTAGTGGTTTTCAAGCTATCGCTGATGTATTAAAAAGTACATTTACAAATATTGAAAAGTTAGCTAAAGAAGGCGATACAATTACTGGATTGTCGACAGGTTATCCAGAGTTGGATAAAATGACTGCCGGGTTACATCCAGATGAGTTAATCATTTTAGCTGCTCGTCCGGCTGTTGGTAAAACAGCTTTTGCGTTGAATATTGCTCAAAACGTAGCAACTAAAACTGATGAAACTGTCGCTATTTTTAGTTTAGAAATGTCAGCAGAATCATTAGTTAGTCGTATGTTATGTGCTGAAGGTAGTATTAATGCGAATCACTTACGAACGGGACAATTAGACGAATCAGAATGGTCAAATTTGATTGTGGCAATGAATTCATTATCAAAGGCTAATATCTTTATTGATGACACTGCTGGGTCAAAGATGGCTGAAATTCGGGCAAAATGCCGTCGATTAGCGAAGGAAAAAGGTGGACTAGGGTTAATCGTTGTTGATTATTTACAGTTGATTGAAGGTTCAGGACGCGAAAGTCGACAACAAGAAGTCTCAGAAATTTCTCGTCAAATGAAGAAATTAGCGAAAGAATTAAGTGTTCCAGTTATTGCATTGTCTCAATTATCCCGTGGTGTTGAACAACGCCAAGATAAACGACCAGTGTTATCAGATATTCGTGAATCTGGTTCTATTGAACAAGATGCAGATATTGTTGCATTTTTGTATCGAGATGATTATTATGAACGCGATACTGATGAAGATGAAGACGGGAATCTACCTGATCCAAGGGATGAAGATGACCAAAATGTTGGTGAAGTTGAAGTTATTATTGAAAAAAACCGTGGTGGCGAACGAGGTACAGTTAAATTATTATTTGTTAAATCATATAATAAATTCTCGTCACTTGCCTATAGACCAGAAGGCTAGAAAATATTCCTTAGTGGGATATTTTTTTTGAATAAAAAGAGAAACGTTCGTTATATAGTTGATAAATGTTTATATAAAATACAAACGTTCGTATTTTAGTTGTATTTGAACTGCTTTATTGCTATAATATTCTAGGATTGTATTTATGAATTTAAAATATAAATTATGAGGTGGATGAAAATATGTCATCAGTAGTTGTAGTAGGTAGCCAATGGGGCGATGAAGGAAAAGGTAAAATTACAGATTTCTTAAGTCAAAATGCCGATGTTATTGCACGGTATCAAGGTGGCGATAACGCCGGACACACAATTGTATTTGAAGGCAACACTTACAAATTACATTTGATTCCATCAGGTATTTTCTTTCAAGATAAATTAAGTATCATTGGTAATGGGGTTGTTGTGAATCCTAAAGCTTTATGTGAAGAACTTGATTATCTACAAAAACTCGGCGTTAAAGGAGATAATTTACGTATTTCTGACCGCGCTCATGTTATTTTGCCATACCATATTCTACTTGATGGCTTACAAGAAGCTGCTAAAAAAGAAGATAAGATTGGGACGACTAATAAAGGTATTGGACCAGCTTATATGGATAAAGCTGCTAGAATTGGTATTAGAATTGCTGATTTAATGGAAAAAGAAACTTTCTCAGCAAAATTAAAAAATAATTTAGAACAAAAAAATCGTGAATTTACAAAATTATATGATCATGAACCACTTGAATTTGATGATATTTTTGAAGAATATTTTGCCTATGGCCAACGTTTGAAACGATACGTAATGGACACGTCAGTTATTATTAATGATGCACTAGATTCTGGTAAGAAAGTCTTATTTGAAGGTGCACAAGGTGTTATGTTAGATATTGATCATGGAACGTACCCATTTGTAACTTCTTCAAATCCAATTGCAGGTGGCGCAACAGTCGGTGTTGGTGTTGGACCTGCTCAAATAAATACAGTTGTTGGTGTCTGCAAAGCCTATACATCACGTGTAGGGGATGGTCCTTTTCCAACTGAACTATTAGATGAAATCGGTGATACTATCCGTGAAGTTGGACATGAATATGGTGTAACAACAAAACGTCCACGTCGTATTGGCTGGTTTGATAGTGTTGTTATGAATCATTCCAAACGTGTTTCAGGATTGACTAACTTATGTTTAAACAGTATTGATGTTTTAACTGGATTAAAAGAAGTTAAAATTTGTACAGCATACGAATTAAATGGTGAAATTATTCATCGTTATCCAGCTAGTTTTAAAGAATTATCTCAATGTAAACCAGTATATGAAACATTACCTGGTTGGACTGAAGATATTACTCAAATGAAAACTCTTGCAGAATTACCTGAAAATGCTAGAAATTATATTAGACGTATTGAAGAAATCGTTGATGTTAAAATTTCAACATTCTCAGTTGGACCCGATCGTGATCAAACAAATGTTTTAGATGATGTTTGGGCATAAATAAGTAATAGGTTGATAGTAATGTGAGAAAAGTCAAAGTTAATACTTTGATTTTTTTTTATTTAATCAATAACTAAGTAGATAAATAACCTTAATTAATTAGAGCTTAAAAATTTATATAACTTATATATTTGATAAGTCGAATATGTTGCATACGCTTTCTTTGGATGTTACTATCGGTATGTAGACAAATATATTATGAGGAGGAAACATGATGACAAATGAAGATAGATTAGATGCAAAGAAAGATCAAATTAAGGGTAAAGTAACAGAAACTAAAGGTAAATTGACAGGAGACAAGCAAGAAGAAGTTAAAGGTAAAGCGGAAGGTTTCCTTGGTAAAGCGAAAGATAAATTAGAAGATGTCAAAGATGATGTTGCAGAAAAAATAGATGAAGTTATGGACAAACGTAAAAAGAAATAGTAATTTCATTGGGTTCTCGCACTGCTTACAATAAGCAGTGCGAGTTTTTTTTATTTCTTTTTATTAGCCGAAGTTAGATAAATAATAGGCTTATCTTGTGAGTATAGTACCTATCAGTTCATCTTATTCACTCAGATATTCATAGATCTTATTTTGTTTAACTTTATGTGATTAATTAAGCAACGAGGAAAACAAAGATAGTTATTTATCTTTATTTTTTGGTGTATATAAGTTTAAGTACCTGGGAAAGAGATTCATTAAGTTTCATAGATTGAGCGTAATAAAATCGTTTCATTTGCAAGCGATTTCAAATAATGGTATATTACATATAACGAATAGTTAATATAATAAATAACTATTTAATATAAACAAAGGAGGAACATATTATGATTTGGTCATTAATTGTAGGTGCTATTATTGGTGCTGTTGCAGGGGCGATTACTAATCGCGGTGAGTCGATGGGATGGATAAGTAACATCATCGCTGGACTAGTTGGGTCAGCTCTTGGTCAAAGTGTCCTTGGTCATTGGGGACCTAGCTTGGCAGGAATGGCAATTATCCCTTCTATCATTGGTGCGATAATTTTAGTTTTAATTGTTTCAGCTATATTTGGTATAAAAGCAAGGAAGTAAATCAAGTCAAGAGAGAGGTATGTTTATGAAGAAGAGTAAAAAAATTATTCTGAGTATAGTCAGCCTCGGATACTTGATTGGGCTTAGCTTGCTGATTTGGCCAGAAATAATTGAGAAAATAACTAAAATGCTTGAACATTTTAACGTTAGTACAAATTTTCAGAGTAACGATTTTATCTTCTATTATGGGATTGTGTTATTGCTATTAACAGTCTTCATATTTTTGTTAATACTTTTGTGGCCTGCGCAACTACCAGATATTCCTTTGAAGCAAACTAAAGAAGGAAGACTTGCTTTAAGTAACCAGGGTATTAGCCAATTTATCAAGACAAAGTTGTCTAGTGAAGACTTATCTAATATTAAAGTTACGTTGAAGAATACACGACGTCAGCGAAAGATCCATATTGTTGCAGATTCAGTTTACCAACAGTCTACAGTTGGACAATTACCTCGTATTACGAGTGAATTAACTGAGAATCTCAATGATCTATTAGCTGGATCTAGTCATATTCCTATCAAAGTAGATATTAAGGTAAGTAAAAAATCAAATTCAAAACGTAAAGTTACACGGGTAGTTTAAGAGGGAGTGTGCATAAATGAAAGATAAAATGTCAATTAATATTGGAGTTGGTAGTGCTCTAGGATTTATCATATCCTCGTTACTTGTAACTGTAGGATTTTGGAAGACGATTATCATTATGATTGTGACACTGTTAGCAGGATGGATTGGTTATCTATTTAAAGAATATGATATTGATCTGTCATTTATTTCAAAAATTTTCACGCGGAAAAATTGATTATTTTAAAAATCGAAAGGAGTCTTAATTATGACTACAGAAAAAACAAATACGCAGGGAACAAAGACTGAACCAAAGGGGACATTGACATTTGATGACAAGGTTATTCAAAAAATAGTCGGTTATGCAATTGAAAATGTATCTGGTCTCTTGGGTGTGGATGGTGGATTTGTCGCAAATATTAAAAATAAACTTGTAAATAGTGATAATCCAACAGATGGCATCGGCGTTGAGGTTGGCAAGGAACAAGTTGCGGTTGATTTAAATATTATTATGGCATATGGGCACAATGCACATGATATTTATAAACAGTTAACGGAAGTTATTAATAAACAAGTAAAGGAAACAACAGATTTAGCTTTAATTGAGTTGAATGTTGAAGTAGTAGACATTCAAACACCAAAAGAATTTGATGATTCACAAACAAGTTTACAAGATCGTGTATCTGATGCAGGTAGTACTATTAAAGAAAAAACAACAGATGGGGTAGATGCCGTTAAAAAAACGACCTCTCAGGTAGTAAATAAAGATGATGACCGGGTTAAATAGCGTTGAACAAATAATAAGATTTAAATCTAGTTAAGAGAAATCCGATAGGGTTTCTCTTTTTTTGTTTCACGTGAAACATCAATAAGTAAATGAGAACACAAAAAAAGCACCTAGCCGCAGCTAGATGCTTCAACATATCTTGCGATATGTTGGGTTTGGCACCCATGGGTGGTTAGGGGCTCGAACCCTAGACCCACGGATTAAGAGTCCGTTGCTCTACCAACTGAGCTAACCACCCAAACCATTAATAATAATTCATCAACGTTAAATATATTATCATATATACTAATAAAAGACAATAACTTTTCGAAAAAGGATTTGGGTAAATTTAATCACTGTGTTTGGCAATGATGATTGAATAGGCTATAATAATGGAGGGTTAAGAAGTTGTATCTAGATTTAATTTTACAGCTTCCTATAAGGAGGATCCACATATGAAAAAAATATTAGTTGTCGACGATGAAAAACCAATTTCTGATATCGTTAAATTTAATTTAACTAAAGAAGGATACGACGTTTATACAGCTTACGATGGTGAAGAAGCCTTAGAAAAAGTTAAAGAAGTTGAACCGGATTTAATTTTATTAGATTTAATGTTACCAAAAGTGGATGGTTTAGAAGTTGCTCGTCAAGTTAGAAAAACTTACGATATGCCAATCATTATGGTTACAGCTAAAGATGGAGAAATCGATAAGGTCTTAGGTCTAGAATTAGGTGCAGATGATTATGTAACAAAACCTTTCTCTAACCGTGAACTAGTGGCCAGAGTTAAAGCTAATTTAAGAAGACAAAAAACAATTGAGAGTGTTCAAACAGAAGAACAACCACAAAATAGTGAAATACAAGTTGGACAATTAACCATTCATCCTGAAGCATATATGGTTTCAAAATATGATGAAAAAATTGAATTAACACATCGTGAATTTGAATTATTACATTATTTAGCACAACATCTAGGACAAGTTATGACTAGAGAACATTTACTACAGACGGTATGGGGTTATGATTACTTCGGTGATGTCAGAACGGTTGATGTTACAATGCGTCGTTTAAGAGAAAAAGTTGAAGATAATCCAAGCCATCCAGAGTGGTTGGTAACACGTCGTGGTGTTGGATACTATATGAAAAATCCAGATTTAGAATAGAGTAGGGGAATAACGATGAAAATGAATCAAAAAATTCGTTTTTTTAAATCTATTCAATTTAAAATAGCCCTCATTTTTGCGTTATTAATTTTAATAACGTTGGAAATTGTCGGGGCTTATTTTGTTAGGCAATTAGAACAGCAAAACTTAGATACCTTTAAGCAACAAGTCCAGTTACCTATATATGTTACTAATTCGATTACGAAGGATTTAGCAAAAACAGATACAGCTGCTGGTGATAGAGATATCAAAAAAATATTGGAAGATGTTAGTAATTCAAGTATCACAGAAATTCGAGTGATTGATAGTAAGGGCACAATTCGCGGGAGTAGTGATTTTAATAATCAAACTGTTGTGGGACAAAAAACGACAGATGCAACAATTAAGCAAGTGTTATATACACCTAAAACATTTGAAAAGAAGATTTATGATGAATCTAGCGATAAGCGCTACTATGTTTCAATTGTGCCACTAGTTAGTACAGCAGGAAATGTAACAACGACAGTTGGGGTTACATACGTTAAGGCCAATCTGGAAAGCTTATACTCAAATATTAACGATATCACGGTTATTTTCGTGACCGCGTCATTTTTTGCAGCTGTTTTAGTCCTTTTGATAACGATAGTTATTTCCCGGGCAATAACTCGTCCGATTGATGAGATGAAAAAGCAAACGATTCGAATTTCTCGCGGAGATTACTCCGGAAAAGTTCGTGTCTATTCTAATGATGAACTAGGACAATTAGCAGATGCGGTTAATAACTTATCTGTTCGTGTTGAAGAGGCACAAGAATCATCTGAAGCTGAACGTCGTCGTTTAGATAGTGTTCTATCGCACATGACAGATGGTGTAATTGCGACGGATCGTCGCGGAAATATTATCATTATGAATGAAGCGGCCTCTACCTTATTAGATCAAAATGAAAATGACTCAATAGGAGTATCAATTTTGGATATTCTTGATTTACGTAGTCAGTATACTTTACGTGATTTGTTAGAAAATCAAGATGAAATTATGATTGATTTATCTGATGTAGAACATGAACAAATTTTGAATGCTTATTTTTCATTAATACAAAGAGAATCTGGCTTTATTAGTGGTCTTGTCTGTGTACTTCATGATGTCACAGAACAACAAAAGATAGAACGTGAACGTGAAAGCTTTGTTTCTAATGTTTCTCATGAATTAAGAACGCCTTTGACGAGTATGAAGAGTTATATTGAGGCATTAAACGATGGTGCATGGAAAGATCCAGAAGTTGCACCAGGTTTCTTGAAAGTTACACAGAATGAAACAGAACGTATGATGCGTATGATTAATGACTTACTAAATTTGTCACGAATGGATTCAGGAACATCTAAGTTAGAACTTGAATTAGTTAACTTGAATGAACTGTATAGTTATGTTCTGGATAGATTCGATATGATGATTAATGCTGACGATGGGTCAGGCAAAAAGTATTCGATTAAACGTGATTTTACTAAACGTGATTTATGGGTTGAATTAGATACTGATAAAATTGTGCAAGTCATTGATAATATTATGAATAATGCCATTAAATATTCACCTGATGGTGGAGAAATAACTTGTCGTTTATTGGAGACACATAAGCACGTTATTTTGAGTATCTCTGATGAGGGCCTTGGTGTACCTAAAAAAGATTTAGCGCATATTTTTGATCGCTTTTTCCGTGTGGATAAAGCTAGATCGAGAGCTCAAGGTGGAACTGGATTAGGCCTAGCTATCTCAAAAGAGGTTGTCGAAATGCATAAAGGTAAAATTTGGTTAGATAGCTCGGAAGGCAAGGGTTCAACATTCTATATTTCATTGCCTTATGAATCATATGAGGAGGACCTGTGGGATGAAATTGAATAGATTTATTTTACCAACACTATTATTTTTATTAATTATGACAAGTATCGGTTTATCATGGGTCATTTGGACAAATCCGACATGGAATGGTAAAAGTGAATCGACGAAAGCTACAAATTCAACGCAGACAGAGTTAACAAAGAGTACTAAATTGAGCGAAGTATATGCACCAACGTCTGTTATTTATAATGATAATCAGCAACAAAATGTTTTATATAGTGAAAAAATTAATATCATTTCAAATATTCAAAAAAAGATACGTACTTGGAAAGAAACGTCTATATCAGAAGTTCCGATTAAAAATAAAAATGATTATTTAACGTTTTTAAATGCAAAAAATCAATTGGTTCTTAGTTACTCAGATGAAATTACGGTTGGGTTATTTAATCAAGTATTTAATCAGCAAAATCAAAATTATAAAACACGACTTATTAACCGTGTTCTTATTCCGCGTGATAATAAGAAAAGTATTTATCTGTTGAGTGACAAGGATAAAAAAATTTATGAGATTTCGTTAAATGATGCCTATAATAAAGGTAAAACAATTGATGATGTTGTACAAAATGAAACGTTATCGAAATTATCAGTTACATTTAAACTGCATAATAATGATATTTTTATGTATTATAATCAAGATTTTAATATAGCTCGTTTTAGGTATTTAGTGGATAAGCAAACGGCTAGTAAGTATGTTGCTAATCTATTAGGACAAAAAGATGGTTCATCGGTCAACGTTAAAGAAAGTAAAAAGACAATAACTTACTATGATGGTTCTGATCGACAATTAACGGTTCAAAATACGACAAATTTGGTTTCATATGAAGATGATGAAAATTCAGATGCGAAACAAAAAACGAGTCGTGGTAATGCTTTAACTGAAAGTTATACGAGTATTAAAAATACAGGTATCGGATTAGATAATATTCACTTCTACCAATTTAATGGTAAGTCTATGACAACAACATTCAGAAGTTATATTGAAGGATTTCCGATTTTTAATCAAACCAAACACGGTGTGATTGAAGTTGAGCGACTAGATAATGGTGGAAATAAAATTGATTTTTCATTATTGACGTTACAAATTGCTGTTCCATCTGGAAAAGCAGATGTTACGTTACCAAGTACAGAAGAAGTGTTAAGTAGCTTGGTTACGGCAGGGTATAAAGATGCGGATATTTCAGATATTCAATTAGGTTATCGTTGGGTATCAAGTTCTGATTCAGATTTGGTAGTCAACCTAGAACCCACTTGGTATATCCGATATCAAGATAAATGGAAAAGTTATACTGAATTACTACAAACAGATTAGGGAGGTGAATTAATTGGATTTTAGACGAATTCAAATTATTTTTATTATTGTTTTTCTTGGTTTAAATATCTTTTTATTCACCTCATTACGACAAAATCAACAAATTGAAATTTCGAGTCGATCATCACCTGGGACAACAAAAACCGGTACAACGCTTAAAGAGATGCGAGAAGATGACATTAAATACGGCAGTATCTCAAATAAAAAAGAGACTGGTGTATATATGTCTAATAAAGCATCTGATGTATTAAAGAATGATGCTAAACAGCTGCAATCCCAAGTTACAACATATAAAGACAATAAATTATCTAGTATTTTTGGGACACCAATTAATATCACAGATAGTGAAAGTCCAAATAAAACAATTGATAAGACAATTATGAGTGATAATACTTTAATTCTACATGGAGATAATTATCGCTATAACAGTAGTCTTTCAACAGAGACAAGTGTCGTGTATTCGCAGGTTGTTTACGATAAAATGGTTTACTCAAATGTTGGACTAATTAAATTTACAATTCAAAATAATAAAATTAGTGGCTATTCACAAACGTATATGGCAAATACAGAAAAATTACGTGAAAATGAGTCAATTATTAGTCAACAACAAGCAATACTGATATTGTATCAATATAATCAATTTGCAAGTAAAAGTAAGGTTAAATGGTCTAAGTTAGGATATGCTGAGTTGCTCAGTTTGGATAAAAAATATAGCGTCTATATTCCAGTTTGGATAGTAGCTGTTAAGAATCCAAGTAATGGTGTGACACAATACAAGCAAGTTAATTCATTTTCAGGAGCGATTATGAAGGATAGCACTGATATTTTAAATTAAATGAAGATTAAAAGGATAGAGGCGCAGGCAAGTAATGGATGAAGGAACAGACGATATGAAGATTAGTGTTCTTGCAAGCGGTAGTGCGGGAAATGTCACGTATATTGAAACGCCTAAGCACAAGGTCCTTGTAGATGCTGGTTTAAGTGGTAAAAAAATTGCGAGCCTAATGACAGATATTGGTCGAGATATTAACGATGTCGACACGTTATTTGTAACACATGAACATACGGATCATGCAAAGGCTGCTGGTATTTTAGCCCGTAAGTATGACATGAACGTTTATGCAAATGAATTAACATGGGAAGCCATGGCTCATACGATTGGTAAAATTCCCGTTGAGAAGAAGCAAATTTTTGAGATGGGGAAAGTAATTACATTCGACGACTTAGATGTTGAGAGTTTTGGTGTCTCTCATGATGCAGCGGCACCGCAATTCTACCAATTTCATCATAACAATAAGTCATTTGTTATTTTAACGGATACAGGTTATGTCTCAGAGAACGTTCAAGGGACAATTTCCGATGCAGATGCTTACTTGTTTGAGTGTAACCATGATATTGAAATGTTACGGATGGGCGGCTATCCATGGTCATTAAAACAGCGCATTTTAGGTGATAAAGGTCATTTATCAAATGAGGATGGTGCTGATGCACTTATGAATGTTATGGGTAATCGGACAAAACGAATTTTTTTAGGCCATCTTAGTAAGGATAATAATATGAAAGAATTAGCCCATCTAACGGTTGAATCAACGATGAAAGAACATGATTTAGCAGTTGGTGGTGATTTTAACATTTTCGATACAGATCCGGAAAATGCTACAAAGCTGGTTGTTTTATAAGAACAATTTTTTCAAAATTTATTCATAAATAGTTCACAATTAACCGTTATTCTTAAAAGAGTAAAAGATTACGTTTAAGGGGGCAGCGACAAATGTGTCGCGTATATAAAAATGTCAAATGAAAATAGAACAGGCTTAGGTAAAACAGTTGTTACAGCGCTTATTGCAGGATTAGTTGGTGGCGGAATTGCATTTGGTGGATATACATTTTACCAAAATAATGATAGTGATAATGGCGCAGTTACAACATCCTCAAATAAATCAGGTACAACTAAAGTAACAAATGTAAGTGTTAAATCAAGTAATGAATCATCAAAAGCATTTGCTAAAGTTAAAAATGCGGTTGTTTCAGTTATTTCATATACAAAGTCAAGTGGTTCAAGTAACAGCTTAACGGATATGTTTGGTGCAGCAGGCGATTCCTCTGCGACAACAGAAACAGCATCAAGTGAAGGTTCTGGTGTCATTTATAAAAAATCAGATGGTAGTGCTTATGTCGTAACTAATAATCATGTTATCTCTGGTGCAAGTAAAGTTGAAGTTTTATTGAGTAATGGTAAAAAATTAAGTGCCAAAATTGTTGGTAAAGATTCAATTACTGATTTAGCTGTTTTAAAAATATCAGCTAAAGATGTGACTCAAATCGCCACATTTGGTGATTCTGATAGTATCACTGTTGGTGAAACAGCATTGGCTATCGGTTCTCCACTTGGATCTGATTATGCGACATCATTAACGCAAGGAATCATATCAGCTAAGAAACGTACGATTGATGTTACCAATGATTCGGGTGTTAAAACGGGCCAAGCAACAGTTATTCAAACTGACGCTGCCATTAATCCTGGAAACTCAGGTGGGGCTTTAATTAATACTTCTGGCCAAGTTATCGGTATTAATTCGATGAAACTAGCAAGTACAGCAACAGGCTCTACTAGTTCTAGTTCATCATCAACTTCTGTCGAAGGAATGGGATTTGCTATTCCAAGTAATGAGGTTGTATCAATCATTAATCAATTAGTTGATAATGGAAAAGTTAAACGTCCTGCAATTGGTATTTCATTAATCGATTTAGATTACGTCTCAGCAAGTGATCAAAAGAGTGTCTTAAAATTACCAAAAAGTGTTTCTTCAGGGATTGTTGCTGTTAAAATAAATAGTGATTCACCTGCTAAAAATGCTGGTATAGGTAAATATGATGTTATCGTTAAGCTAGGTGATAAGAAAGTTACTGATATCTCAAGCTTACGAGAAGTTTTATATGAACATAAAATTGGTGATACAGTGGCTGTTGAATTCTATCATGATGGTAAGTTGAAACAGGCTAATATCAAATTAACCTTAGAAGCAACAGATGCAAATACAGGAACAAGCTCAACAAGTAAATCAGCATCATCAGCTCAATAAACAAATATGAAATAATCGTAAATAACTTAATTTACGATTATTTTTTTATTTTAAATAGATATTGTGTATAACTAAGTGGATAGATATTAAGGTGGGTGTGAGTAACAGAGGGAAAGGGCAGTATGAAGGGACTTTCTAAACAAAATAGTTATGCACAATTAATTGAATGGCCTGTGACTAACTTTTATTTATTTGATATTTTAAAATAAAAAAAGACTGTTATACCAATGTGTAAAGCGTATAATTAAGGAATGATAAATAACGCAAAATCTGTGCATAACTAATATGGTGTTGACAAATGGGCAACAAATAAATGTAGTGACGAACACATATTCCCCGCAATATGTTGTGGTCCAAATTGTGGATATGTGCGTAACTTTGTGTATAACTTGTGAAAAAGGTGGAAATTATGAACATTAAGATTATTGGTGTAGGTAAATTAAAAGAAAAATATCTCAAACAAGGAATTGAAGAGTATGCAAAACGGTTAAGTAAGTTTTGTAAATTTGAAATTATTGAAGTAAATGATGAAAAGGCACCGGAAAAATTAAGTTCAGCAGAAATGATTGATGTTAAAGGTAAAGAGGGCGAACGTATCCTTAGTAAGATTAAAGAAAAAGAGTATGTTTATGCTTTAGCCATTTTAGGTAAGGAACGTACGTCGGAAGATTTTGCTAAAGAGATTGCTGATCTTGGAACTTATGGGCATTCAGACATAACCTTCGTTATTGGGGGGTCATTAGGACTAAGCGAGGACGTTTTAAGACGCGCCGACACACAAATCTCGTTTGGTAAATTTACCTTACCGCATCAATTAATGCGGATGATTTTGACTGAACAAGTTTACCGTGGATTTATGATTAATGCAGGGAGCCCCTATCATAAATAAGGACCTTTCAATACTTTAAGTAACGTAATTTTAGGATATCAGTAGATTTTCATATTTTCCCTTGACCTAGAGCTTGCTTAAAGGTGGATGATAAAAATAAGTAATTTTAAATTTAGTCGTATAAGAGGGAGAATTTATGAATAAAAAGAATTTAATCATCGTGACTATTGCATTGCTGTTATCTAACGCAATGGCAGGTCTTGATGGAACGATTATTAATACTGCATTACCATCAATCGTCAGTGATTTGCATGGTATCCAATATATGGGATGGATTGTTGCAGTTTTCTTGTTGGGGATGGCAGTTGCCACACCTCTTTGGAGTAAATTAGGCGAACGAATTGGTAACCGTGGTGCATATCAGTTAGCAACTTTTTTATTTGCAATCGGTGCGGTTTTTCAAGCAACATCAAGTAATATTGTCTTTTTCTTAGTTGCTAGAGTAGTTATGGGTATTGGTGCAGGTGGGATGAATACAATTCCGTTTATTATTTATGCTGATATTTATAAAAATATTAAGAAACGCTCACAAGTTATTGGTTATGCAACAGCTAGTTACAGTATTGCATCAATTATTGGACCTTTAGTTGGTGGCTGGATCGTTGATACGTTTAGTTGGCATTGGGTCTTCTATATCAATGTACCAATAGCATTAATATCAATTATTTCAATCCAATTTTTCTTCAAAGAAGAAGTTAAAAAACGTCAAAAGGGGAATATCGATTACTTGGGTGCTGGAATGATGATTGTCAGCTTAGTGACCTTATTAACAGGTATTCAAATGATTGGTGTTGGGTCAATTAATTTAGTCGTTGGGTTAATTATTGCTGGAATTATCTTACTCGGTATTTTGTATAGAGTTGAGGATAGGGCCGTTGATCCGATTATTCCCAATCGATTATTTAAAAATAAGAAACTGATTGTTGATTTTATCATATTTGCCTTTTTATGGGGAGCATTTATCTCATTTAACATCTATATTCCAATGTGGGCACAAGGAATACTTGGAATGAGTGCATTGATTGGTGGGGCAACACAAATTCCTGGTGCAATGACTAATTTATTTGGTTCGTTGTCCGGTCCATCAATGATTCCTCGATTGGGGAAATACCGGATTATTACAATCGGAACCATTAGCTTTATTATTTCGTTTGCTGGGATGTTAGTTGTAGGTGTGACAGTCCCATTCTGGTATTTATTACTAATGGGTGCTTTTGAAGGGTTCGGTTTAGGAATGTGTTTTAATGTCCTACAACTGAGTGTTCAAGAGGATGCGGAGGGTCGAGATGTCCCAATCGCAACTTCATTTGCCTACTTATTACGTATTTTAAGCCAAACATTTATGTCATCAATTTATGGGGTTATCCTTAACAGTGCGTTGTTAAAAGGAGTTAATCAGTCTCATGGTAAAATTACGATGGAGATGTTAAACAAGCTAAGTGATTCGAAGCGTGTTTCAAGTCTTCCTGAAAAATTATTACCAGCAATGCGACAGATTATGTATGAAGGGTTGCATAATATTATGGTAATCGCGACAATATTATTGATTATCGTTTTACTATTTAATTTATGGATTCAGGCTCAATCTAGAAAACAACTAAGTTAAAAAATAGAATCTCTGAGAGAATGTACTATGTACTAAGTCGTATCGAGTTGACTGATGAAATTATATAAAATTTAATGGGGTATATTGATTTATCTGCTTGTAAAGTTATTAATAGATTCCCAGTGTAAATTCCTTGATTAATGTCAATTTATCAAATGCACTGTACTTAACTCTAGGCAAAAAAATCCCGCCATGATTGTCGAATGAAATTATATATTTCATCTGATAATCATGGCGGGATTTTTACAAAAAGGCAGATACCTTTTTAATCGTATTTTTTATAGATAATAGGTTAGGTCACTTGCTGGAGTCGGATAAGCTAAGATAAGTTTAGTAACATCTGTTTTTGATGTTTTGTTAGCAATTAATGGTGTTAGATAATTGATAAGTTCTTCCGCAATTGTGGTGTATGCGACAGCACCAACAAGTAAGTTGGATGATTTATCAAAGATAGTTGTCACAGATGCTTCAGATTCTTTAATTCGATTAAAGGAATACCAGTTAGTTGTCTCTTGTACTCTAATGTCATAATGTTCAGGTTCATTTTTAGCTTGTTCAATCGTAATGCCAACTTGAGATAGTTGTGGGCTGGCATAGACAGTCATTGGAATTGGTGGGTAAGCAATTGGACTATTCGATTTTTTAAGTAGTTGGTCTGCAACGTAATGACCTTCAAATGTTGAAACAGGTGTTAACTTAGGTTGTTTGCGTGAAACAATATCTCCAATGGCATAAATTCGATCATTTTTCGTTTTTAAGTGAGAATCCACAATAATACCATGTGAATCTGATTCAGCACCTGTAGCAGGTAGGTTTAATGTATTAACGTTAGGTTGACGGCCCATAGCTGAAATTGCCAAATCAACAGTTAAAGATAATCCCTTATCGTCTAACATCTGGAAGCCTAAAGGACCTTCTGTTATTTCTGTAATATTAGTGTCAAAGTGAAAATGGACACCATTAGTTTTCAAATTCTCAATGAGACGGGTTGTATATTCAATTGGAAATCCACGTAATATTTGACTATTATGTTGAATAATATGAACTTCTGAGCCAGCAATAGCAGCTATATTAGCAAGCTCAATTGAAACATAGCCAGCGCCAATAAAAGCTATTTTATCTGGTAATTCTTCAAGTGATAAAAAATCGGTACTTGTTTTTAGTAAATGACTGCCTGGAATATCAGGGACTACAGGTGACTGACCGGTCGCAATTACAAAATTATCGGCAGTGTAAGTTTCAGTATTAACGTTAATTTCTGACTTTGAAATAAACTTAGCAGATCCGTGAACAGTTTTAATATTTGCTGCAGATAAACCTGCTAGGGTATTGGCTGGAACTTTATCCGTATAAGCTGATTTAAAAGCCATTAATTTAGGCCAATCAATGATAGAACTGCCAGTTAGTCCGAAGCCTTGCATTGCTTCTTGGCGTTGTTTAGTTTCAACAGCAGAATAAAGCATTTTTTTTGGGTCACAACCTCGATTAGGACAAGTACCACCCCAAAGATCATTTTCAATAATGAGAACAGATTGCTTTTTACTTAAATCAAAAGCAGTAGAAAGACCACCAGGTCCAGCACCAATAATAATTGTATCGTAGTGTGATTGTTTCATAATTAATATCCCCCATAATAAATATTTAATAATTATACTGATACTAGCATAAAATTGAAAATTAATTAAAAATAATCGCTTAAAAATGTTTCATGTGAAACATTTTTAAAAAGAAAGCATAGCTTTTAAATTTTTAAAATAGTGACAGACAAAGTAATCCAGTATTAGAATATTTTATTTGATTATTAAAATCACAGAGGTTATAGTTTAAAAAGGGCGTTAAGTCAATGTATGTAAAGGATTTTAGCTATTTATTTAACTACAATTATTTGGGGGTCATTATATGACAGCAACAGTACTAAACGATATTACGAAGGTACTCATTTACACGATTGTATCGTATCCAATCGTTGGAGGCCTAGCCTTTATTGTATCGAGCCTTTATTATAGAATATTTATGGAGAAGAAGGAGCTCCCTAAATATTTAGAGAAGGGAGAACCATTCATTTCTATTTTTGTACCTGCTCATAATGAGGAACAATCAATAGAAGCAACAATTCGACATCTAGAGACTAAGTTAAATTATCCTCTAGATAAATATGAAGTTATTGTAATTAATGATGGTTCCACAGATAAAACCGGTGAGATTTTGGAGACGCTACAAGAGGAGTTCAAATCACGTTTAAGAACGATCACAATTATTAATAATCGTGGAAAAGCAGCTGGATTCAATATTGCATTGGCATTTGCTAAAGGCGAATTTATTTTATCCAATGATGCGGATTCAAAACCAGAAGTTGATGCCTTATGGAAATATATGTCATATTTTGAAAGAAAAGGTGGCAAGAATTTAGGCGCTGTCACTGGGAATATGTTACCAATTAATAAAACAACAATTGTAGCAGAAGCACAACAGAATGAATTAAATTCAATCATTGGCTTAATTAAGAGATCGCAATTATCTTATGGCGGTTTATTTGCTTTCTCAGGTGCAAATACAATGTATCGAAAAGCAGCCGTTTTAGATGTTGGTGGTTGGGAAGCTGAACAGCCAACAGAAGATATCGCAATTGCCTGGGACATGCAGGCATTAGGTTGGGTGGCTTATTTTGCGCCGCATATTCGCTTCTTTATGGATGTACCTGAAAAGCTAGGTGAACTAATTAAACAAAGACATAGATGGTCATCTGGTGGCGTTTATGTACTTCTAACGAAGACGTTACGCGTTCTACGTCATCCGATTAAACAATTTTCAAGTGTACCTATTATTATTGATTATGGATTAAGTGTTATTTGGTCAGTCTTTTATTGGTTAAGTATGATTGCATTTTTAGCAATTCAAATTATCTGTATTGTAAATGGTGATTGGTTACAGTTGAGCAATAACTTAGCGCTCGCCTGCATATTTATTTCAATAGAGGTCATTATTGGTTTGATTCAGTTAATCATGGCGTCATTTTTCAATGATAGTGGTAAATCTTTAAAATACGTTATTTTTGCGCCGTGGTATATCCTCATTTACTGGATGGTAAATACGTATACAATGGTAGCTGAGTTAATTCCGACAGTGCGTAAAATTATTACGGGTGAAGATGGTGGCGTATGGCATTCACCTGAACGTTCGGATAGTATTACAACAGATTTAGGAGGCGACGATGATGACAAAAAATAAGCCTGACTATATTGTGAACGAAGTAGATGAAGACGCATTGACGATTGATTGGTTTTTTGGTCAAAAAAATGTAAGTCTCAAACTAAGACAATTAGTATTAATAACAATTGGCTGGATTGCGTGCTTAGTACCAATCAGTATCACGGTTATCTTGATTTTATTTAAAGATAAGGCAATCCCAATTGATCAAACACTATTTACTGAGCTTTTTGATACGATTATAAATACATTCCTACAATACTATTTGTTTTTTATTGCGTTCTTTTTAATTTTGCATATTTATAATTTAATTCTTTCGAATAATCGTCTAAAAAATGATATAGAAAGTTATGATTCAAAATTATTAAAGAAACACACTGACTTAGCTGAAGAAATGTACTATTTAAAATATGGGCCACGAGATCATAGAGAGGGTCAAAATAAAATTATCATACAAGATTATGCCGATATTGGGACATTTGAATTAAGGCAACAATTTGATTACTTTGGAGATGAGGATGAAGATGATTTCTAAAGAGGATAAAAGATTATTAGATGAGATGGTTGTACGAGAAAGAAATATGAAGAAAAGACGTGACATTTCGGGCTTGATGTTACATAAATTAAGATTATTTAAGCGAAGATTAGTTACGTTTTTAACGGTTTTATCAACCGGAATCCTATTAGGACTTTATATGACATTTGAGCCATTCAAAATGTTGTCAGTTGTCAGTATTATAGAAGTTAATGTACTGGTAGCGGCAATTCTATTTCTATTTACGTCATACTTTTGGCAAATAATGCTCAAACACTGGCCATTAAAACATTTAATTAGTTGGTATAAAACTAAACTAAGAGTAACGTACGCGGGCCCACTGCTTGCTTCAAAAAGATGGTTACAGTTTTATTATAAAGATCGGGATATTTCACCGTATATCCCACAAATATTGTATTACCTACAAAATGAGTCTAAGTTAAAAACAGTTGATGAGGTATTAGCATTTATTGATGAAGGGGCACCTTCAGAAGTGGAAGAACATAATGTGTTAGATAAATTTAGACGATTTATTGGTGAAACAAATCAAATGGTCCTGAGTACTGCTACTGCAGATGGGATGCCATCGAGTCGTCAGATGCGATTTATTGTTTCACCTGATAAATCAAATGTTTGGTATTTTGGTTCAGCTCCGGAAACGCCTAAAATTGCTGAATTGGATTTAGGTAAAGCAGCTATTAATACAATTCCAACGAGTACAGGGATGACTATTGCTAGTAATAGGTTAAGTGTTAAGAGGTCAAAATATAAATTAGAAGATCTAGCAGAGTTGTATCGGGCACAGGTGCCAGGATTTATGGATGGATTACTGGAAGAAGATATAGAAAATGAGATTATTTATGAAATAGTGATCAAAAGTGCTCGATTAGATACTTGGACACAGCACGATCAAGTGAAATTTTAAAGGTATTATTAGCAATATTCATTGCTGATAATACCTTTTTTTAATAAATCAATTAAAAAAATAAACTTTTTACTTGATTTTCAACGTATTTATCTCTATATTTTGACACATAAATTACAGACGAATTATTAATAGATTAACTGTCACTAAGGGAATAAGAAGGTAATGGTGTATTTGATTTATTTTACATTTATTACGGAATATGATATTTATTACATTATTTCAAGATAATGATATTTGACTGAAATGCTTATGTAAAAACTAACTGATAGTATGAACCTCGTAAGATAAATAAGAAAAAAATAAATAAAAACGTTTAACTTAAAAGGAGAACTAAATATAATGAAATTAAATAAAAAGATGACAAAATTTTCAGTAGCAATGGTAGCAACAGTAGCAGCAGGTCTTGGACTTGCAGTTAAAGCAGCAGATGCTGATGTATATACTGTAAAATCAGGTGATACACTAAATAACATCTCAGCAACTTACGCTAACAAAACATCTAATGATGTCAGTGTTAACGCAATTGTTAAAGAAAATAAAATTAGTAACGCTAATTTAATTTATGTTGGTGAACAATTAACAATCAATACTGATACAGCTGCTAAAACAGCAAATACAGCATCAACAACAAATACAACAACTACTAAGGCAGCAACACCAGCTGCAACTCCTGCTAAAGCAGCAACAACAGTTGCACCAAAGAGTACAGTGTCAACAGCAACTGCAAGCACTACTGATTCATCAAGTGCTAAAGCATGGATTGCTAACAAAGAATCTGGTGGTTCATACTCAGCAAGAAATGGCCAATATATTGGTAAATACCAATTAAGTTCATCATATTTAAATGGTGATTACTCAGCTGCAAACCAAGAAAAAGTAGCTAACAATTACGTAACAAGTCGTTATGGTTCATGGAGTGCTGCAAAATCATTCTGGTTATCAAACGGTTGGTACTAAAATTTAAATTATAAAAATAAGAAGCTTTGGATAGGGATATAATTCCTTATTCAAAGCTTTTTTGTTACTTTAAATCTTATGTTAAAATGATAATGTCCAGTAACTAAATTACATGAATGAAAGTTGAGAATTGAATTGAAAAATTACGAATTTTTACTATTTGATATTGATGATACGTTACTTGATTTTGGGTTAACTGAAAAAGCTGCACTAGAAAAGCTTTTTTTAACGCAAAAAATAACATTAGATGATAAAATAAAACAAAATTATTTGAAATTTAATCAGCAGTTATGGCGCCAATATGAGCGTGGTAATTTAAAGCGGGATCAATTATTAGAAAATCGGTTTGCGATATTTTTCAAAAAACAGTTTAATAGAGTAGTTGATGGTAAAGAGTTGGCTAAACAGTATCAAGATAATCTGTCTGCCGGACATGAAAAAATGATGGGCGCAGATGAATTATTGGCATCAATAGATACAGCTAACTATCAATTGTCGATTATTACCAATGGCGTTGCAAACATGCAGTATAAACGATTAGCAGAATCAAAGTTAGATAAGTACTTTCCGCAAATATTTGTTTCGGAAATGACGGGTTATCAAAAACCAACGGTTGGCTTTTTTAACTATGCTTTTGACCATATTGCTGGATTTAATCCCGATAAGGCACTTATTATTGGTGATTCTTTAACATCAGATATTCAAGGTGGGAACAATGTTCACGTTGATACTGTCTGGTACAATCCGAAAAACATTAAAAATAAGACATCAATAAAAGCGACCTACGAAATTGATGATCTGTTAGCCATAAATAATATAATATAAGAATAATTATAAATCTTGGATTAGAGGAATGGTGAATAATGAAAGATGCTAAAATGATGAAAAATGTTAAAAAGATTATTACGTATGCTATTTTTGTGATTGCTACCTATTTTTTATTTTCACAAGTTTTATCAGTGTCAGAAATAGCAACGGATCGTTCCTTTATGGAGATTGCAAAAGCAGAACCAGTCGTATTTATTATTATCTTTTTTATAATTTATAGTTTATTTATGATAATTAGTATTGCTTTTTTCTATTTTTCTCATATTTTATTAAAAATTAAGGGAAAATATGATATTAGTTTACTTATTTTAAATTTTTTCACAGTTTTTTTAACAATATCAACGCTTGTTATTAAATCAGTTGGAGGGGCATTACCAACAGTAGTTATCAAAACTAGTTTATTTTTTATTTTAATATCGATGTCCTTATCAACGACTGCAAAATTATTAGCCTTACGAGAAGAACGACTAAAAAAAAGAAAAAAATAGGTTAAATATAGCAGTATTTTAAAGGAGGTACATATGAAAATTAAAGAGCGGTTGGATACGTTAAGTGATGCGATTATAGCCATTATTATAACCATTATGGTATTAGAGATGCCAATTGAGATAAAAAATGGGGAGATTAACTTTGTTGGTTTGTTTCAAGCCATTGGAATCTTTATTGTTAGTTTCTGTTTTGTTGCTAATATCTGGTATCAACATGCGGTCGCATTTTCGGAAGTAAATGAAGTACCAAATAAAATAATTGTGATGGATTTAATCTTAATGATGCTTTTATCGTTAATGCCAACCTTCACACGACTAATGACAAGTGATACTGTCAGAGAAACGGTTACAATGTATGGTGTTTTATATTTGTTAATTATTTATCTATTCAGGGAAATTGTAAAAGAAATTATTCATCAAAAATATACAGAAAAATCTGATATGAAAAAAGTATATGTAACCATTTATGGCAGACATAACACAGAAACCGGATTATTAATATTAGCTTTAATTCTTATAGGCTGGTTTTTCCCTAAAATAACGTTAGTCTTTTTTATTATCATACCAATTCGTTCATTTATTACTAATAGTGCAGATAACAGTGAATTTACTAATATTAGTCAAATGGAACCTAAAGGTACTGAGGCATTCTTAGAGATGACACCTGAAGATAGAGAAAAATTAAAACCAATTATTACGACACTTAGAAAAGAAATAAAACAACAAGATCCTGATGCGTGGGAGAATTTTACAGAGGATGCTGAAGAGGCACTCGACGTTAGTGAAGGAACGATACTTAGATGGTTTCGTCAATATCGTCAAGCATTTGAGGATTCACAAAATACGCGAAGAAAAAATATAAAGTATGGTAGAGACCAATTAAGTAGAGAAGATGATTAATAGTAAACTGTCCGTCCAATTTTGGAAAGGGCAGTTTTTAATTACAAAAAACCCCTATACTAGACTGATATTTCAGTATCTAATATAGGGGGATTGTTATTATTATTGTGCCATAAAATCTTTTAACCAATTTTTACCTTCAACGAAACGCGTAACAAGCATTGCAGTAGCAGTATTTCCTGTTGAATTTAATAAAGTTGCGGGAATATCAATGATGGTTGTAATAATTAGAATTAATGGAAGAGCAGCCATTGGGAAACCGAAGATTGAACAAATTAAGGTTTCGGCAACCATACCACCACCTGGAATAGCGCCCATCACGACACCAACCAAGAATGAAACACAGATAATCATAATCATATTATTTAAACTCGTGATATCTTTACCAAAAACGGCAAATAAAAATGTTGTTTTTAAGATGCCACCAATAACAGAGCCATCCTTGTGCGTATTTGCACCTAATGGGATGATCGTATTTGCGATATCTTCGCTCACGCCCATTTTTTTAGAATACTCTAGGTTAACAGGGATACATGCAGCTGAAGAACTTGTTGCAATTGCTGTAACAGCAGGAGCTGAGACATTTTTCCAAAAAATCATAAAACCGGCTTTGCCACCTGCGATAAATGCATAGAAACTCATCATCACAAAGAAGTAGAAAGCTGTAATACCTAAGTAAAGAATGAAACTGCGCAAATATCCGGCAGCAATCTGAGGTCCTAAATTACCGATAATATTGGCAAAGAAACAACCTAAACCAATTGGCGCGTAGATCATCACATATTTAACCATCCGCATAACTACTACGTTTCCAGCTGATAAAAATTTTGTAAATACACTAGATTCTTTACCGGTTGCTGAAGCAGCTGTACCCATTAAAATCGAAAAGATAATTAGTTGTAACATATTATCTTTTGATAATAAATGATAAAAGTCATTAACGGTGAATGTATTAACTAATGTTTCTAAACCAGATGATTTTGTTGATGTATCTTTAACAGTACCCATCAAACCTTTAATCGTATCAACGTTGACGCCGTGAATAGGGTTAAAGAGACGAACACCGATATACCCAATAACACCAGCAATGAAAGCCGTTGTTAGGAAGACAATTAATGTTGTAATCATGATTTTACCAAGTCGTTTCATTTCAGACATTTCTGCGATGGCAGATGAAATACTGAAAAAAACAAGTGGAACTAAAATCATGTACATTAGATTTAGAAAAAGATCTCCTAAAGGTTTAAGGACAGCAGCTTGTTCTTTAAAGATTAAGCCGACAATCCCACCTATGATTAGACCCGAGAGTAATAATAAAGATGTTTTGTAGCGATTAAAAAAAGTAGTCATAAAAAATCCCCTTAAATAATTAGTCTAAAGTCATAAACACTAGTATATCAATTGTTTTGTTTAAAAGCTAAGTTAAAAAAAGGAAACGAATAATATGCAAAAACAAATGAGTTTAATCAATATTAAAAAATGAGATAGTATTAGTTAATAATGAGTATTTAACCGATTATACTAATTTGAAAGATAGCTTATTGACGGGTTAAATACATTAGTTTACAATTGTAATCATAAGACCAATGAAAGAAGGGCAATACTAATGAATAATAAAAAAATAATTGAAATTAGCGACGCTGAGTGGGAAGTTATGCGTGTTATCTGGACATTAGGTCAGAGTACTAGTAATGAAATATTTAAGAATTTAAAAGAAAAAAAGAATTGGCAAATGCCAACAATAAAAACATTATTGGGTCGATTAGTAAAAAAGGGTGCATTATCTGCTGATAAAGAGGGCCGAGCATTCATATACAAACCCCTAATAGAAGAACAAACGACGATGGATCATGTTAGTCAGTTATTATTTGAACATATGTGCCAAATGAAAATTGGCTCAACAATTGCCGATTTATTAAGTGAAGTTGAGTTAAGCCAATCAGATATTGTGAAACTACAAAGTGTGATTGATGAAAAAAGTAAAAATGCACCAGAAATGGTTGAATGTAACTGCTTAGCTGAAAAAATGATGTAAATGTTTCATGTGAAACATTATAAAATTTAATCTGATCCTTTATCTTAATTGTCTAATGAGATTAAAAAAGATGAGAATAGGAGTGTTTGATTTTGAATATTAAAAAAGTAAGTGAGAAGTTTGATTTACCGACTGCGACGTTACGATATTATGAGGAAGTAGGACTTATTCCCACTGTATCACGGAATACAAGCGGGTATCGGGACTATGATGAAATCGATTTAGAATGGGTTAATTTTGCAAAACATATGCGTCAAACGGGGATTTCAATCAACATTTTAAAAGAATATGCTGACCTAACGCAACAAGGTGAGGCCACTGAAGAGCAACGTAAACAGATTTTGATTAAACAGCAACGATTATTAGGTGAACAAATCGCGGCGATGCAAGATACTTATAATTTTTTAGATAATAAAATTGAAACGTACGAAAATCATGTAAAACAGATGTTAAAAATGACCGATAAATAAAAAGCTTGCCTTCAAGTCGACTTGAAGGTTTATTATAAACCTATATTAGATATAGGAGGAACATTTTATAATGATTAAGCAAATTAACTTACGAAAAAAATTCAATTTAAATGAACAAATAACCCTACAAAATAAACTTGTGATGGCACCTATGACAACATGGGCAAGTAACGATGATCAAACAGTTTCTGAAGCAGAAATTAGTTATTACGAACAACGTGCAAAACAGGTCGGAATGGTTATCACAGGTTCGAGCCATGTACAAGAAAATGGTGTTGGATTTGATCATGAAATTGGTGTTTATGAAGATCGATTTATACCAGGTTTGACGAAGTTAGCCACAGCTATTAAGGCCGGTGGGGCAAAGGCCATCTTACAATTAAATCATGCTGGAAATAAGGCATTACCAGAATTAATTACAAATCATGACGTTGTTAGTGCGAGTCCAGTACCAGCACCAAAAACACCATTTGCTCCAGCACAGACACCTCGAGAATTGGCAGAAGAAGAGCTAATACAAGTTATAAAGGCTTTCGGAACAGCAACTAAACGTGCAATTCAAGCAGGTTTTGATGGTATTGAAATTCACGGTGCCCATGGATTTCTAATTCAAAATTTTCTTTCACCACACTATAATCATCGGACTGATCAGTGGGGCGGATCATTAGAAAATAGATTACGATTTGCTATGGCAGTAGTTGATGAAGTTCAACGAGTGGCTGATGAAAATACGACTAAAGAATTTATTATCGGTTACCGAATTACACTTGAAGAACGTGAAACAGATGGTCTTAAATTAGAAGATACAGAAGCTTTGATAACGAATTTAGTTGCTAAACAGGTGAGTTATTTGCACCTTTCGTTGGGTGATGCGTTAACTGATGGTCCAAAGGGTGGTGAACCCTATATTCAAAGAGTTTCTCAACTAGTTAATCAACGGGTACCAATCGTGGCAGCCGGCTCATTAAATACTTTTGATAGAGCAACGACAGCATTAAAATCGGGATTAGATTTAGTTGCTGTTGGGTCAGCATTAGTTGCAAATCCTAATTTGCTAAATCAAGAAAAATGGCAATTAACGTTATCGATGAGTGATCCTAGTATCCCTAAGTTAATGTTAAAAAAAATCCAAGCGCTGGGTAGCACATTTGGATTTACCTTAGTAGATTAGATAATTTATTAAAAACTGTAATATCTGTTGTTGATGATAGGAAAACCTATTACTGGCAACAGATTTTTTATGTTATAAAATTAAAAGTTCAGATTTGTCATTTTAATATATTTAAACAGACACTGGCTTAATTTTTAATTTCTGTTATTATTTAGGACGTTAAGACAAATAATATAGATTGGAGAATGATAACTTATGGAAATTGCAGGATTTGGCGTTGAAGAGTGGTTAAATGTCTATGAATCTAAAGCTACGTATGATATTGCACAAAGAACGGTTTCATCGATGACAATGAACGAATTATTAAATATTGGTCAAGAAAATGGTCAGGATTTTTATCGTGATTTAGATGCACAAAAGATGAATTATGGTTGGATTGAGGGGTCCCCAGCTTTTAAAGCAGAGGTTAGCAAACTTTATAAAGCGGTTTCGCCGGAACAAGTTTTACAAACTAATGGTGCAACAGGAGCAAATCAACTGGCACTATACGCGTTGATTGAACCTGGTGATCATGTGATTTCTATGTATCCTAGTTATCAGCAACTCTATGATATTCCTAAATCATTAGGAGCTGAAGTCGATTTTTGGAATATTTCTGAAAAAAATCAATGGATGCCTGATTTGGATGAATTACGAGCAATTATTCGACCAGATACTAAAATGATTTGTTTAAATAATGCGAATAACCCAACGGGAACAGTAATTGAAACTAAACTAATGACTGAAATCGTTAAAATTGCAAAAGAAGTCGGCGCATATGTATTAGTTGATGAGGTCTATTTACCTTTAGATGATACAACGGACGTAAGTTCAATTGTTGATTTATATGACAAAGGTATTGCGACGAATAGTTTATCAAAAACCTATTCAACTCCCGGTATTAGAATCGGTTGGACGGTTGCTAGTCCAGCTGTTACAGATATTTTTAGAAAATACCGTGATTATACGATGATTTGTGCAGGTGTATTTAATGACCAAATGGCTGTTCATATTTTAAAAAATAAAGAATTAGTATTGGATAGAAATCGACAAATTGTGAAACGAAATTTAAAAATTTTAAGTGATTGGGTGGAAAATGAGCCAGCAGTTAGCTTAGTAGTGCCAAAATCTGTCTCGACTTCATTTATAAAATTTGAAACAATTGAAGATGATGAACAATTTTGTCAAAAATTATTAAAAGATTATGGGGTTTTATTAGTACCTGGAAGCCGATTTGGTGTGCCAGGACATGCAAGATTAGGTTACTGTGCTAAAGAATCCGTTTTAGTAGAAGGATTAAAACGCTTGTCACAAGCATTACATGAATAAGTTTAGTGCATCAAAGAGAGATAAAAAGTAGATTTACAAGTTACTTTTTATCTCTCTTTTTGTGGAAAGTAAAATTAGATGATAAATCAAAAAGTGTGAGCTGGTTCACACTTTTAATGTAACCGATTTCACACCAGAAACTGTAGACTGTTGATATACTCCAAGCGAAACGACCGGCAGAGGAGGGTGTCATGATAAAAATACAGTAAAAGGATAACGCCGCTATCTATTTGGTATAAAACAATTAAAGGAGGAAATTATAATGGATTCAACGACAACAATGGAAAAGGTACCTAAAAAGAAATTTAAGTTAAAAATGCCCGGCGCTTTTGTTATTTTATTTATATTAACGATTGTTGCAGTTATGGCAACATGGATTATTCCAGCGGGCTCTTACTCTAAATTATCTTATGATCAGGCAAGTACGGAATTAAAAATTACCGATGCGCATGGGAATGTAAAAAAAGTTCCTGCGACACAAAATCAATTGGATAAACTTCATGTCAAAATTGATATTAAACAATTTACATCAGGTGGTATTACGGCAGCAGTATCAATACCTAATACATATCAGCGATTGAAGCAAAATCCGGCAGGACCAGCTGATATCACAAATAGTATGGTTAACGGGACAATTGAAGCCGTAGATATTATGGTCTTTATTTTAGTCCTGGGTGGTTTAATTGGTGTTGTTAAAGTCAGCGGCGCGTTTGAATCAGGTTTAATTGCGCTAACTAAGAAAACCAAAGGTCATGAATTTTTATCAATTTTCTTTGTTTCAATTTTAATGGTTTTAGGCGGAACTCTTTGCGGGATTGAAGAAGAGGCAGTGGCCTTCTATCCAATATTGGTACCAGTATTTATCGCGATGGGCTATGATTCGATAGTCTGCGTGGGGGCAATTTTCTTATCCAGTTCTATTGGGACCACATTCTCTACGATTAATCCGTTCTCAGTTGTTATTGCGTCAAATGCAGCCGGAATTGATTTTACGCAAGGTATGATTTGGCGGATTGTTGGTTTGATTGTCGGGTCTATTTTCTTAATTATTTATTTAGGACGTTATAGTAAAAAGGTTAAGGATGATCCAACAGCTTCAATTACTTATGAAGATAGTAAAGACTTTAATCGATTATGGTCAGTATCTTCAGGTGAAGGTGGTAATAAATCAGTTTTCACTATTCGTAAGAAAATTATTCTATTATTATTTGTTGTGACATTCCCAATCATGGTTTGGGGCGTTATGGCAAAAGGTTGGTGGTTCCCAACGATGGCATCTTCATTCTTGGTATTTGCTATCGCCATTATGTTCTTAACAGGTACAGGTCGAGATGGTCTAGGTGAAAAGGGTGTCATTGATGCTTTTGTCAGTGGTGCATCTAGTTTAGTTGGGGTGTCATTTATTATTGGACTTGCCAGAGGGATAAATATCGTGTTAAATCAAGGATTGATTTCAGATACCATTCTTCAATATGCGTCATCTTTAGTTGTTGGCGTAAGTGGACCAATTTTCATAATTATCATGATGGTTATTTTCTTCTTCCTTGGATTTATCGTACCTTCTTCATCCGGATTAGCCGTTTTAGCAATGCCAATATTTGCGCCATTAGCTGATTCTGCAGATATTCCAAGATTTATTGTCGTTTCTGCTTATCAATTTGGACAGTATGCAATGCTTTTCTTAGCACCAACAGGGTTAGTTATGGCAACACTTCAAATGTTAAATATCAGATATTCGCACTGGGTAAAATTCGTTTGGCCCGTCGTTGTCTTTGTTCTATTATTTGGTGGTGCACTCTTAGTATTACAAGTCTTAATTTATTAAAGTAAGAATTATCATAAAAATAATGTACTTTTAATGTTTCTCATTTAATAATTTTAAAAACACGGTAGTGGAAGCGTTTTATAAATGTAATATACGATATTGAACCGTAAGAATCCTCATAATGAGAAATAGTTCACATTATAGGTGTAAGCGTTTACTAATATAGGCTAATTATTCCTGTTATGCTATGCATGTAATAAATATATGGGAGGTAATCATTATGACAAGTCCAGTACACGTAACATCAGAAATCGGAACTCTTAAAACAGTTTTGTTAAAGAGACCCGGTAAAGAAGTTGAAAACTTAACACCAGATATCATGGGTCGTCTTTTATTTGACGATATTCCATACTTACCTGAAATTCAAAGAGAACATGATTTTTTCGCAAAAACATTGCAAGACAATGGCGTTGAAACAATTTATCTTGAAACATTGGCTGCAGAAGCTTTAGATGCAGGAAATGTAAAAGAAGAATTCTTGGAAAAAATGTTAGATGAATCAGGTTTAGTTTCTAGCACACTCCATGCTGCATTGAAAGAATATTTACTTTCAATGGAAACACAAGATATGGTTGATAAAATTATGGCTGGCGTTAGAACAAATGAAATCGATTACAAGTCAAATGCTTTAGTTGATTTAAGTTCTTCTGAAGACTATCCATTCTTTATGGATCCAATGCCTAACCTTTACTTTACACGTGACCCAGCAGCATCAATGGGTGATGGTTTAACAATTAACCGTATGACATTCGCTGCACGTCGTCGCGAATCATTATTTATGGAATACATTATGGAATACCATCCACGTTTTGCTAATAAAGGCGTAAACGTATGGCGTAGTCGTAACCATCTCGACCGTATGGAAGGTGGAGACGAATTAATTTTAAACGACCACGTTCTTGCAATTGGTATTTCGCAACGTACTTCAGCTCGTTCAATCGAAGAATTAGCACAAGTATTATTTGCAAAACACAGTGGCTTTGATAAGATTCTAGCAATTAAAATCCCTAATAACCGTGCAATGATGCATTTGGATACAGTGTTCACAATGATTGATTACGATAAATTTACAATTCATCCAGGAATCCAAGATAATGGCGGAAACGTTGATACATTTATCTTAGAACCAGGTAAAGATAACCACATTAACATTTCACATCGTACAGACTTACAAAATGTCTTACGTGAAGTCTTAAAAGTACCAGAACTTATCTTAATTCCAGTTGGTAACGGCGATGCAGTAGTTGCACCTCGTGAACAATGGAATGATGGTTCAAATACATTGGCAATCGCTCCTAATACAGTTGTAACTTATAATCGTAACTACGTTTCAAATGAAGTCCTAAGAAGTTATGGAATTAAAGTTATTGAAGTTATTTCAGCCGAATTATCACGAGGTCGTGGTGGTCCACGTTGTATGAGTATGCCTATCGTTCGTGAAGACTTAAAAAAATAAAATTTAAAAAAGGTGGAAATTAATATGTCAAACACAGTCTTTCAAGGTCGCAGTCTTTTAGCAGAAAAAGATTTTACTCCAGAAGAATTAGAATATTTAATCGATTTCTCAATTCATTTAAAAGATTTGAAAAAACGTGGAATCCCTCATAAATATCTTCAAGGTAAGAATATTGCCTTACTTTTTGAAAAAAATTCAACAAGAACACGTGCTGCTTTCACAACAGCATCAGTTGATTTAGGTGCTCATCCTGAATTTCTTGGAAAAAATGATATTCAATTAGGTAAAAAAGAATCAGTTGAAGATACAGCTAAAGTATTAGGTAGTATGTTCGACGGTATTGAATTCCGTGGATTCAGCCAAGATGTTGTTGAAGGATTAGCTAAATTCTCAGGCGTTCCTGTATGGAATGGTTTAACTGATGAATGGCATCCAACACAAATGATTGCTGATTTTATGACTGTTAAAGAAAACTTTGGCAAATTAAAAGGCATCACATTAACATACGTTGGGGATGGCCGTAACAATATGGCTAACAGCCTTTTGGTAACTGGATCAATGTTAGGTGTAAATATTCATATCGTTGCACCTGACTCATTACAACCAACTGAAGAAGTTCAAAAATTTGCTGCTGAATTTGCTAAAAAATCAGGAAGCAAGAACATGATTACTTCAGACGTTGATAAAGGGGTTAAAGGTTCAGATATTCTTTACACAGATGTTTGGGTATCAATGGGTGAAGAAGATAAATTCGAAGAACGTATTAACACATTGAAACCATACCAATTAAACATGGACATGGTTAAAAAGACTGGTAATGAAAATATGATCATCATGCATTGTTTACCAGCATTCCATGGCATTGAAACTGAATATGGTAAAGAAATGTTCGAAAAATATGGTGTTAAAGAAATGGAAATTACTGACGAAGCATTCCGTAGTAAATATGCGCGTCAATTTGAAGAAGCAGAAAACAGAATGCATTCAATCAAAGCAATTATGGCTGCAACTGCAGGAAACTTATTCATTCCACGCGTTTAATAACATTATGATAGTTTGTTTTTAACGGTGAAAGTAACTTAACAGGGAAGTGTCTCTGCAAAAAAATAGGCTGTCATTAGGGGGACTAATCTGGAGCAAGACTTTAGATTAGGTCCCTTTTTATTTTTAATAAAGAAAGTAGGCAGTTAAATTATGGACGAAAAACATACAGTTAAAAAAATTAGTTTAATGGCGCTAGTCGCGTTAGTTATTAGTTCTTCTATTGGTGGTGGGGTCTTCGGACTAACCTCTGATTTAGCCAATGCATCTTCACCCGGTCCTGCTCTAATTGGTTGGGTAATTGTCGGAATTGGTATTTTGATGTTATCTCTTTCATTGAATAACTTATTAAATAAAGAACCAGATTTAGAAGGTATTTTTACTTATGCAGAAAAAGGATTTGGACCATTCGCTGGATTCATCAGTGGTTGGGGTTACTGGTTATCTGCTTGGTTAGGAAACGTTGCATTCGCTACAATCTTGATGAGTGCGGTTGGTTACTTTTTCCCTATCTTTAAATCAGGACAAAATCTACCTTCAATTTTAATTGCAAGTATCCTTTGCTGGGGATTAACATACTTTGTTAATCGCGGTATTGAAGGTGCAGCAGCAATCAATGCGATTGTTACGGTCTGCAAATTAATTCCAATTTTTGTATTTATTGTTGTTGCTATATTCTTATTCAAGATCGATATTTTTACAGCTAACTTCTGGGGCACAATGAGTCATAACTTCGTTGTTGGCGATGTCGCTTCACAAATTAAAAAATGTATGATGGTTATGATGTGGGTCTTTGTAGGTATCGAAGGGGCATCAATGTTGTCTTCTCGTGCAGAAAAGAAATCTGATGCAGGTAAGGCTACAATCATTGGCTTAATTAGTTTATTAGTCGTTTACGTTTTAGCTTCAATGTTACCATACGGTATTTTGACACAAGCACAATTAGCTTCAATTCATCAACCAGCAATGTTATATATTGCTGTTGAAATGGTTGGACCAGTTGGTGGTTACGTTATCGGTATTGGCTTAATTGTTTCAATTTTGGGTGCATGGTTATCATGGACAATGCTTCCAGCAGAAACAATGTTATTAATGGCCAAAAGTAAATTATTACCCGGTTACTTTGGTAAAGTTAATGATAAAAAAGCACCAACTTTTGCTTTAATCGTAACAGGCGGATTAGTACAATTATTCCTTTTCACGCTTTTATTCACAGATAAGGCTTATAATTTTGCTTATTCACTATGTACAGCTTCAATTATTGTTTGTTATATCTTAGTTGCGATGTATCAAGTTAAATACTCAATTCAACATATTGATGAAAAAGGCAATAAAGCACAATTAGTATATGGTTTAATTGCGCTATTATTCCAAGTTGCCGGGATTATTATGGCCGGTATCAGTTATTTATTACTCTGTTTAATCGCTTACATTCCAGGGATTTACTTCTATGGGAAAGCAAGAGTAGCACAAGGTGAAAAATTCTTATCAAAAGGCGAAATAGGTATAACCCTGGTTATAATTATTGGTGCTTGCATTGGTATTTGGTTAATTGCTTCAGGAAAAATGGTTGTTTAATAAATAAAAAAATGAGGAGTCGATTAATATGTCAAGAAAAATTGTTATTGCTTTAGGTGGAAATGCTATTTTATCAAAGGATGCTAGTGCTGAGGCACAACAAAAAGCATTGCGAGAAACAGCTGAATATCTTGTTAAATTTGTTGAAAAAGGGGATAAATTAATTATCTCTCATGGTAATGGTCCACAAGTTGGGAACTTATTACTTCAACAAGCAGCTGCAGTTTCTGAAAAGAACCCAGCCTTACCATTAGATACTTGTGTTGCAATGACACAAGGAAGTATTGGTTATTGGATGCAAAATGCATTGGATAATGCATTGGTTGAAAAAGGAATCAATAAAGAAGTTGCAACTATTGTGACACAAGTTATCGTTGATCAAAATGATGCTGCATTTAGTAACCCAACTAAACCAGTTGGTCCATTCTATTCAGAAACAGCTGCTAAAGCAGAAATGGCTGCACATGAAGAGATGACATTTGTTGAAGATGCTGGTCGTGGATGGCGTCGTGTTGTTCCTTCACCACGTCCAACTGGGATTAAAGAATACAAAACAATCGATCAATTAACAGAAAATGGTGTTATTTCAATTTCTGTTGGTGGCGGTGGTGTTCCTGTTGTTGAAGAAAACGGTAAATTACATGGCGTAGAAGCTGTTATTGATAAAGATTTCGCTTCAGAAAAATTAGCTGAATTGGTAGATGCTGATTTACTTATTATTTTGACGAGTGTTGATAATGTTTATGTTAACTTCAATAAACCTAATCAAGAAAAATTAGAACAGGTAACTGTTTCTGAATTAAAAGAATATATCAAAGAAGATCAATTCGCTAAAGGTAGTATGTTACCTAAGATTGAAGCTGCGATTGAATTCGTTGAAGCAAGTAAAAAGGGTCGCGCAATTGTGACATCTTTAGAAAACATCAGTCAATTATTAGATAATGATGCTGGGACAGTTATCGTAAAAGGTTAATAAAAAGCGATAGTTAAGCTGAACTAGCTAACAAAGTTGTAAGGTAAATTGTGGCCAAGGAATATCCATGTTAAAATGATAAAGGAGAGAGTTTAGGGAGTTAGTAATTAGTGGAGGGGATCAAACAATGCAAAAAATTAAAGCAGTACCCCAATATATGCAGTATTTAAGAAAATTATCAGATTTTGAAGCACTTACTGATGAAGAAGCCAATTTACTAATGAACAACATGAGTATCAAATCGTTCCAAAAAGGTCAGGTTCTTTTTGACGAAAATGATCAACGTACACGTTTTTATTTTTTAATAGAAGGCGTAATACGGGTTGAACGATTTGATATTGATGGCGACTTTGGATTTTATTCATATATCAAAAATGACTTAGGATTTCCGTATCGAGGCTTACTAAGTGATAAAAATTACCCTTATTTAGCGAGAGCCATGACGGATATACAAATCGTCTATTTCCCAATGGCCTTAGTTGAACGGATATTGAAGCAAAATATTCTGATGGCTACTCGATCAATAAGGGAGATGTCAACAATTCTAAGCGCTACAGAGAATCAAGTGCAAAGAATGGTAACGTCTAGTGCTCATGATCGAATTGTACAAGCTATCAATATTTTAGCAGAACAATTAGGTGCTGATTTCACAGAAAAGCATGTCGTTATTCCTTATCGTGTCACGATTAAAGAGCTAGCGTTAGTTAGCGGGACTACTCGTGAAACAGCCGGACATGTGATTAAGTGCTTGGCTAAAAATAAGGAAATCATTTTTGAACGGCAGCAATTAACATTGTTGGAAGGTTGGTTTGCTGATCAGAGTTTTGACCGGCAAGAACGCATCTTTAAATTATAATCTGAATAAAAAAATGATCATATGACTTTGGCATATTATGGCCAGGTCATATGATTATTTTTTTAAAATAAAATTGTAATTAAACCGATTGCTAATACTACTTGAACAAGCATAATACCACCAGCATAAAGTAATAAACGCTTGCCTTGACTAAATAGTGATTTTAAATTTAACCGAAGGCCAATAGCAGCTAAGGCGATTATTTCACACCATGTACTTAGAAAATGTGCAGTTTCACCAATTCGTGAAGGTAAAAAATGTAAACTATTAAGGACACAAAGTGTTAAAAATCCAATAACATACCAAGGAACTAAAGTTGATTTTTTTGTTGTTACTTGTGACGCTTTTTGGGTAGGTTGATTCTTGCTGTGTAAATAGCTAAAAATAGTAATAACAAATACTAAACAAATAATTCTTAATATTTTGAACAATGTAGCAGTTACGATGACATCCTGATTTAGCATAGTTGCACTTGCAACTACTTGCCCAACAGATTGCACAGTTCCACCAATTAAGACACCTCTGAAAACATTGTTACCACCCCAGAGGAGGGTTCCAATAATAGGTAATGTTAACATTAAAATGGTTCCCATTAGATTAACTAACGTAATTGAAATTCCAGTTTCTTCATTATCAGCATCAATAACTGGGGCAATTGCACCAATGGCTGATGAACCACAGACAGCATTTCCACCGGCCATTAATAAGTAAGTACCTTCACCAAAGGCTAATTTTTTACCTAGCCAAATTGCAAAAATAATTGTGATACTCATTTGAAGAAAAGTAAAAAGTAAGCCATTTAAACCAATTTCTTTAATACTTTGAAATGTGATAGTCGCACCTAACAAAAGAACTGAGTATTCTAATAAACGTTTCTCAGAAAATTTAGTTCCGGCCGTTAGTGTGGGTTGATGTAGAACAGTATTACCTAAAATGATTCCAATGAATAAAGCAATAGTTGCACCACCTAACATGGGCAACCAAAGTTTAGCAATAAAATAGCTGGCAAGCCCAATTAGTAAGGCAACGATAAATCCTGGTAGTAAGTTAGTTATTTTTTTCAATATGATCATCCTCTCTAAACAATACTTTAACTATAGCTGATTTCTTTTAATTAATAAAATAAATCTTTATAATAAGTACTATTAATAAAACGAATGGAAGTGGTTAATATTTTTAAAAATTTAGAAATTTTTAAATCAGTTTATGAAACAAGGAACTTTACTACTAGTGCGCAACTACTATTTTTATCACAACCAACGATTTCAGTTCAAATTAAGCAATTGGAAGAAACATTAGGTGTTATGTTATTTGAAAGAAATGGCCGACAACAAATTGTACCTACCGAGAGTGGAACGCTACTTTACCAGCAAACACAGCAATTACTAGATTTATGGCAGCAAGATTTATTTGCCTTAAAACATCAAAAAACTGATCAGAAAATTGCCTGTAAAATAGCTGCCTCACACACCACTGCAGCATACTTACTACCTGACCTGTTACGCAAAAATAAGGAATCTCTAAAACGATTAGAATTAGAAGTTAGCGTTCTTAATTCATCACAAATTATGGAACAATTAAAGCAACATAAGTTAGATTTTGGATTTATTGAAAAACCGTTGACTGAGAAGAATATTAAACGTTACTCGTTGACGACTGATCAATTAGTTTGGGCTGGTAATGAGGATGAGCCGTGGTTACTTAGAGAACATGGATCAGGTGTTTATCATTATTCAATTAACTACTTAAAAGCAAATAATTTAACGTTAGAGCACTTCATGACGATTAAAAGTAATTCATTAATTATTCAATTGCTCAGACAAGGTATAGGGCAATCAATTGTTTCACAGACTGCACTGACTGATTACCCAGAGATACCAGTCAAAGTACTATCAAAACAGTATCAGCGTGAATTCTACCTTGTTGGAAGAAACGAACTACCAAAGCCAATTCAAGAATTTGTAACTTGTTTAATAAATGAATCTTCTAAAGTATAGATTAAGGTTATCAGACTTAAGTATAAAATAATTAGGTTAAATAAATTGCTTACTTTTAGTAAGTGTGATAATTTAAGTTTATTAAATAAATTGGGGGTATCAATCATGAACACTAAATTATTAGGATTACATCATATTACAGCTATTACTTCAAGTTCACCAAAAATGTTTCATTTTATGACAGAAATATTAGGATTACATTTAATTAAAAAAACAGTAAATCAAGATGATGTTAGAACCTATCATCTATACTTTACGGATGATATGGGATCGGCAGGAACCGATATTACCTTTTTTGATTTTCCGGGTTTATTTCAAGGCACAAAAGGAAAAAATGGTATTTCGAGAATTGGATTTAGAGTTCCTAGCGATGATGCCCTAGATTTTTGGGCAGAACGATTTGACGATTATGATATTAAACATGATGAAATTGAAATGAATTTTGGCAGTAAAACAATGAATTTTTATGATTTTGATCATGAGCAATATCAATTAATTTCTGACGAACGTAATCATGGTGTGGAAGCTGGGACACCTTAATTATATAGTCCGGTTCCCAAGATGTTCGCAATTAATGGGTTAGGAACAACAATTATTACAGTGGATTATCCAGAACGTATGGATATTGTGTTAAGACAATTATTGGGATTTGATAAAATTGCCACAGAAAATCAACGTACATTATATGAATTGAACGATGGTGGACATGGCGCACAAATTATTATCGAAGAAGACCAAGATTTACCGAATGAGATTCAAGCATATGGAACAGTTCATCATATTGCTTTCAGGACAGAAGATGAAGAGTCATTAAACTATTGGATTGAACAAATACAAAGAGTTGGTATTCGTGATTCAGGTTTTGTTGACCGATTCTATTTTAAATCAGAGTATTTCCGTCCTGGTGAAGGTGTATTATTTGAAATTGCAACGGATGGTCCTGGATTCTTGCAAGATGAAACATATGAAGAAGCTGGTATTCACCTAGAGTTACCACCATTTTTAGAAGACCAACGTGCAGATATTGAAGCTCACTTAGTTAATTTCAATTCAGACAAGAAGTTATAGATATGGCAGAAGCAATTACATCTTATAAAGCTGGTAGGGTTGGCAATGCGACAATCTTAATGTTGCATGGAACTGGTGGAACGGAATCAGATTTACTATCAATTGCAGATTTTTTGGCTCCAGATAGTCCTAAAATTGGCATTCGTGGACGGTTAATAGAGAATGGTTTAACACGCTATTTTGCACATTTACCGGATGGTGATTTCGATTTAAATAGTTTATCTGTAGAGACAAATTGGTTAATGACTGTAATTAATGAGTTAGCTGTGAAGTACGCTTTTGATCCAGAAAAATTAATTGTCCTAGGTTATTCTAATGGGGCTAACGTTGCCTTCCATTCATTATTAACGGAACAGGCACTATTTAAAACAGCTGTTTTACTACATCCTATGGTGTTATCGGAAAATATTAAAGCGACTGTCGACTTAAGTGATATTAAAATTTGGGGTTCATATGGATTTTTAGATCCAATTGTTTCAAAATCAAATTTTGATGAACTAAAGAAGTTTTGTCGAGAATTTAATATTGAATTTACCAGTTTTGAGGCTGAACAATCACATCAAATTTCAGAATTAGAATTACGGAATGCTAAACAATGGTTAGATAAGACCAATAGATTAAAAATTGAGGAATAATATAAGATGATTTCATTTAATAGTAACGAATTATCGGCTAAAAATCAGTACAAATTAATGTCTGGTACATTAATTCCGAGACCCATAGCATGGGTTACTACTGTAAATGAGACGGGACTAATTAATTTAGCTCCGTTTAGTTTTTTTAGTGTTGTATCGGATACGTTGCCATTAATGTCGATATCAATTAATCGACGTAGAAATGGTGAAATGAAACACACCGCGGCTAATTTAGTTAGTTCGAAACAGGCTGTGGTCCAATTACCAACACGTGAATTAATGGAATTTGTTAATCAGAGCGCTGCTAGTTTTGGACTAGACGAGAGTGAAGTTTCCGAATTGAAATTAACAACGGTTCCTAGTAATAAGGTATTGGTGCCAGGGATTGATGGTGTTAAAGCGAGGTTTGAAGTTATATTGAACCAGTATGTTCCTATTATGGATGATGGTAAGATTATTACGGATTTATTTATTCTTGAAGTGGTTTGTTTTCACATAGAAGATGATGTTTTGGATAAAGAAAAAATGTATATTAATGCTAAAAAATTAGATCCAGTGGCGAGGCTGGCTGGACCAGAATACGCTAACTTAGGAGAGCAATATAAATTAATTCGACCAAAATAGTTAATATCAAATTAGTAATTCTTTGATTAGCCATTGTTGTATGGATTGAATAATTATATAGCCGTTATTGACATATAGTAAGTGTTATTGATGACAGTATTTATTATTAAGGGCTACACTACAAGTATAAATAGTATAGGGGGATACAATTATGGGATATCAAGCAAGTCAAGAAGAACATTCGATTGAAATCACCAATGTTCAATCATTAGAAAAATTAGTGGAAGCACGTATGGAAAAGGGTGCATTTGGGTATATTGCTGGTGGAGCTGAGGATGAATGGACGTTACGCGAAAATACAAGTGCATTTAATCATAAGCAAATTTCACCTCGAGTTTTACAAAATATCGAAAATCCGGATTTATCAACAACATTTATGGGTATTGATTTACAAATGCCAATGATAGCAGCTCCAGTTGCGGCACAGGGGCTAGCCCATGAACAAGGTGAAATTGATACTGCTAAGGGGATGGCCGCAGTTGGTTCAATTATGTCGCTTAGTACGTATTCAAATAAAACGATTTCAGAAACATATAATGGAGGAACTGGTGGACCTCAATTTTTCCAATTGTATATGAGTAAAGATGATAAATTTAATCATTTTTTATTAGATCAAGCCAAAGAAGTGGGGATGAAGGCTATCATATTAACAGCTGATTCAACACTAGGTGGTAATCGTGAAGCTGATAGTATTAATAAATTTATCTTCCCTCAACCAATGGCTAATTTAGCTGAATATGGTGAAGGTGAAGGACAAGGAATCGCAGCTATTTATGCTAATGCTAAACAAACATTGAGTTTAGCAGATATTAAGAGTATTTCTGATTATACTGACTTACCCGTTTTCGTTAAAGGTATTCAATCACCATTGGATGTTGATGCTATTATTGAAGCTGGAGCTAAAGGTATTTGGGTTTCAAATCATGGCGGTCGGCAACTAGATGGCGGACCTGCATCGTTTGATGTTCTTGAGTTAATTGCTAAGAAGGTCAATAAACGAGTGCCAATTGTCTTTGATAGTGGCGTTCGTCGTGGTTCACATATATTTAAAGCGCTTGCTAGTGGGGCGGATGTCGTTGCCATTGGCCGTCCAATGGTTTATGGGCTTCATTTGGGTGGTGCGAAAGGCGTTCAATCAGTCTTTGAACATTTAGCTAAGGAATTAACAATTGATATGCAATTAGCTGGAACAAAAACGGTTGATGATATAAAAAAAACGGAACTTATTTAAAGAAAACAATAAGGGGATACAATTATGCTAGTTATTAATTACATTCATGGAGAAGAATTACAAGCAACTTACAAAACAGCTGCTGCTTTTGTTGCGATGATGGAATTAGAAGTACCCGAATTTGAAGATTATTATGAAATTACTAAAGTGACAGAAGCTGGTAAAGAAATCGAATTATCGGATAAAACAATGGGCGGTTTATTTAACTTATTATTAGCACGAGGATAATTTTTATTGATGAAAACGGTTCATTGTTAACTATTGTTAAATAGTAACAATGATGTTAGGCATTTAAATAGTATTTAAGATACTAAAGTATGACCCAATTATATTTCTATTGGGTCATACTTTTTAATTTATAAGAAATACGTTTGTTATTGAACTAGCAAACATAATAAGTCGTTAGTTAATAAGTTCTTTCATATTATTAACTGTTTGGTGCTTCAATTTGTGAGAGAAAAAAATACAGTACTAGAAATATAAAAATAATATCTGTTACTGTATTTAAATCCGATTTAAAAGATTTATAGCATAGAGTATTTTTGTTTCACGTGAAACATTGGATCAATTAAAAAATTGATAAATCAACATACTTATTTTGTAAAACCTTAAAATCGTAGGTTGCTAAATTTTGGATATCTTCTAAACCATCAAACATTGCTGTATAACTTCCAGCAAGCATTAGATTTAAGGGAATACCTTTATTTTGGCGAACTAAAATAACAGGTTTGCGATTGGCATGAGCATAACCACATTCCCAAACAGTACCTGAGTCAGCTTCATCATTGTTTTCTTCCAATTGATAATCAAGAACTGCAACAACGATATCTGCTTGATCAATTTGGCGAATATCATTTTGGAAGGTAGCTGTTTGCCATTCAAATGTGCCGAAGTCCGCATCTGGATATTGAACGTTTCCTGGAAGATGAATTGCATCTGCGTTAATTGTTGGATTTTTACTTAGGAGATCGGCTACCAAATCTAATCGTTCTTTTTGTTCTGGAGTGAAAAAGGGTCCTGCAAGATAAACGCGTTTTTTTGTCATTGTAAACTCCTTTTATATTAATAATGTAAGTATACTAATAATTAAAAAATAAATCAATTAATAATTCGGCTATTAATCTTTTAATGATAAATAAACATAATATTCCATAAACATGATAACAAAAAACGAACTATACATTTGTATTTATTATAGTTATTCGCTTATAATGACGTTACATTTTAGAGAAATAACAGAAATAAAGGTTGGTTATGTCATTTTCAGTAAAATAAAGGTAATTATTCAATAAAAAAGTAAACGCTTTCTTGAATATCTAATTAAAATGGACTAGTATTAATAAGAATGGACAAATACAGTAAGCGGAGGAGATAAATATGCAAGTTAAAACAAAGGATTTTGGAAATGACTATGATTTAATAACGATTATAAATGATAATGGGTTTGAATTATCACTCACAGATTTAGGGGCTAGAATTGTTAGCCTCAAGGTACCCACAAGTACTGGAAAACGAGAAATTGTTCTTGGATTTGATTCAGCAAATGAATACTTAGAAAAAGATAGTTTTATTGGCGCTTCAATTGGTCGTGTTGCTGGACGTATTAAAGATGGTAAATTCAACATTAATGATCAAAGCTACCAAGTGCAAATTAACGAAGGTACAAATACATTGCATGGTGGTACGCCAGGATTTGATACTAAAAAGTGGACGTATAAAATAAGTGAAAACGAAAATGAAATAGCTGTTATTTTTCATTTAGATAGCCCAGAAGGCGAACATGGTTTCCCTGGAAACATGGCAATTGATGTAAAATATCTATTAAATAATGATAACATTTGGCATCTTGAAACGACTGCTAAAACGGATAAAGATACACTATATAATCCAACAAATCATGTTTACTTTAATGTTATGGGTGACGTCACAGAAACAATAGATGACAATTTATTACAAGTAGATAGCGATAAGTTTGCACCATTAGAACCCGATTCAATTCCAACAGGTAAAAAGATGTCTGTTGATGGAACGCCTTACGATTTCCGTCAAGCTAAGACATTACATGACGTTTTCACAAGTGATTTTGCTCAAAAAAATCAAGTTAATGGTATCGATCATCCCTTTTTCTTGAATAATCCTGCAGTTGGTAAAGAATCAGCAAAATTAGTTAGTCCAGATAAAGAAGTTTCTGTCTCAGTTTCAACTGATGCAACAAGTTTAGTTATCTTCACGGCTAACTTTGGTGAAGTAACGCCAATTATGCATGGTAAAAAATTAGCTAATCATGCAGCAATTACATTTGAAACACAATCAGCACCTGGATCTGAACAATTCCCTGAATTTGGTGATATTGTTTTACGTGTAGGCGATACGTACAAAACAGTTACAGAATTTAAATTAAATTAATTAGTAATCAACTGAGACAGTCATGGTAAAAATAGTGACTGTCTTTTTGTCGTTAACTTACGAGTGTAAGTCATACCATTTTAGTCGAGAAAGATGTAGACTTTAGTCAGGATAAAACGAAGGAGTGTATAAATGATGACAGAAATAAAAAGAGTATTAGTTGTTGGATCGAATGGTCGAATTGGCCAAAAAGTAACAAGTAAATTAGCTGATAAAGGTTACCAAGTCTTGGCGGGTTCAAGACATACAGATAATTTAGATAAAGGTAATATTACTTATGTCTATGTTGATTTGTTAGAAGGTATAGATAAATTAGTCAAGAATATGCAGGCTGTTGATGCCATATTATTTGTTGCTGGTTCTGGCGGCAAAGACTTAATGAAGATTGATCTAGATGGGGCAGTTAAAACGATGGAAGCAGCTGAAATAGCTCATGTTAAGCGTTTTGTAATGTTGAGTTCCGTTTACTCTTTGGATAGAGAAAAAATTGAAGTTTCATCATTAAGAGATTATATGACTGCTAAGTTTTATGCTGATAATTGGCTAATGAAGAATACGCAATTAGAATATACAATTCTTCAGCCAGGCACCTTAGTAGATGAGCCAGGTACTGGTAAAGTAACATTAAATGATGGTCAAGCGGGCTCTAACTCACTTGAAAACGTGGCAGACGTCTTAGTTTCAGTTATCGCACATGATAATACAATCGGAAAAGTAATTACGATGCATGATGGGGATACAGATATCAAAGATGTCCTGTAAATAATTAGAAATTTCGACACAAAAAAAGAGGTTTACTCAGTTAGTTACTTAACGGAGTAAACCTTTTTTATTTAGAATTATTTAGTTGACTCATTTACGATACCGCTATCTTTAGTTGGTGAAATAGCCCAGAGTGAATCGTAATTATATTTCCCTGTCGTATCAAAAATTGAAGTTGTAAAATCTAAAGTTAGTTTTGCATAATAATAAGATTTGTTAATTACAGAACTTGTTGTACCATCACTAAGACTTGATGAGGGTAAATCGAAAATCGTCTTATTAGAAGAGCTGAAATCAATTTCATTAGAAGTTGTTGGCTTTTCTTAAAAAGTAAGCGTACCGCCATTTGAGCTTGTTTGAACTAGGATAATCGAATCTTTTTAATAAGCGGACTTAAAGTATAATTGATAGTAACACTTAAATTCTAGTTAACTTAAAAAAAGGTTATTAATGACTAAAGGCTCTACCTTTAATGGTTATAAAGTGGGGGTAGGTAGGAATCATTCTATTTAAAAATTGATTGTACACTTTCAGTAAATGGTTTGAAAAAATTAAACCTAAAAAAATACTTGTAAATAACATGTAAACGCTATATTAATTGGCGTATATGGACTTAATCATAGAGTTTCTTCTGATAATATTACAGTTGAATCTTATGTAAATTATATGGTACTATTAGGTAAAGGTCAACGTCCCCTTTTCAAGCATTGGCTTAATCAATAAATGGGAGGAATTTATATTATGAAAAAGAATTTATTTTTAATTGCAGCATTAGTACTTGGTTCAACAGCAGTTGTTGGCTCAAGTGTTTCAGCGGATTCAACAGATGGTAAAGGTACAGCTAGTTTAAACATTGAAGCAGGTACTTTTACTCAAACGGGTGCACCATCGTTCAGTTTCACAACAAAACTAAATGAAGCATTAGTTACGACTGGTACAGATATTACATCAACTGGCGCAAAAGATGCTTCTCAAGCTTTAGATGTAGCCGATTACGTAGGTACAGATAGTGGTTGGAATGTTACTGCACAATTAGGTGTGATGGCTGATGCTGAAGTTAAGGTTAGCTCATTAGATCTTGCATCTGCTACAGTTAAAACAGACTCAGATGCTACAGCATCTGCTGCTACTTTAACACCAGCTGGTGCTGCAGCTCCTGTCGCGACAGCTACAACAGGCGCTGGTGCTACAACATTGTCATATGCTGACAATAGTGCAACATTAAAACTTGGTAAAAATACTAAAATTGCAACAACTTCAGCTGATTTAACATGGACTGCAACTCAAGGAAATGCTAGTGCAGCAGCTTTTAACTAAGCTAATTAAAACGTAACAGAAAAAAGACCGCCTAAGGCAGTCTTTTTTTTTAAGGAGAATCGAAATAATGAAATTAAGAAAAATAGTTTTAAGCTTTTTAGCTATCGCGATAGTCACACTTATTACTGTATCGACCAATGTCTATGCAAAGTCTAATAGTGCCGGGTTTACGGTAGCCAAAGTAACGCCTGCTAATCAATATCGAGAGGCAGCACAATTTGATATTAAAATGAACCCTAACTCAACACAGACATTGGCATTGAAAATTAAGAACTTAGAAAACGATACTAAAACGATTGTTGTGAGCCCTAATAGTTCATATACAAATACGAATGGACTAATTGTCTATGATAAGACAAATGTAAAAAAGCCAGCGACTGCTAAGTATCAATTTTCAGAACTTGTCTCAAAAAAACAAGATGTTGTGGTTGGACCTAAAAAAACAGCAACAGTTACGTTTACAGTGAAAACACCCGCTACGTCATTTTCCGGTATTATTTTAGGTGGCTTTAACGTACAAGAAAAAGTTATTAAGGAAAAGAATAAAGGAAAAGGTATTTCAATTACTAATCGATTTGCGTACGTTGTTCAAGCAGTCATTAGAGAATCTGAAACGGTCGATAATCCTAATCCCAAAATGACAATTGGCGATTCTAAAGTGGTATTGAACGCATTTAATAAAGTTTCACTACAAACAAATATGCAAAATGATGTACCCATTGTGATTGGACCAACAACAATTAAAGCAACTATTACAGAAGATAGTAGTAGTACTGTTTTATATGACAAAACAATTAAGGACGTTGATTTTGCACCCAACGCTAAATTTAGCTATGCATTAGACTTAACTAAAGCCAAGTTAATCGCTGGTAAATATGATGTCCATTATACCGTTACCGGAAATAATAAATCTTGGAAAGCAACGAATTCATTTACAATTACTAAAGCCAATATTAAACAGATTAAATCAGATAATAAGGCAGCAGAGCCTCATATATCTTGGTTATTGTGGTTAATTATTGGTATTATTGCTTTATTAATTTTATTAGTTTTATTCTTACTTTTTATTATTTTAAAAAGAAGAAAAAAAGATAAGGAAGAATCACTAGAAAATAAGTAATCAAAATGAATGGTAATCAAAAAGACGTCTAATTTTTATTAGGCGTCTTTTTGTCGATTAGATTTCTTATTCTTTTGATGAATCTACAACGATACTTGGTGATGATAATGACCAAGTTGCGTTATCTTGAAATTTACCAGGATGAGTAATTTTTTTAGTTTTTAGACTTAATGATAATTGTGCAGAATAGTAGTTTTTACTAATAACTGATGTTGTATCAGAATCAAAAATAGTTGAGTTTAAACTTAAAAGAGTATCTTTAGATGTAATTGTTTTAATATCTGAGGCATTCCCATAAGTGATTGTGGAATTACCAAGCATACTCGTTTGCAATTTTTCAAACCAACCAAGTTGATCGGGAATAAAGAAAGGATCACTTAGATTATCTTTATCACTTGTGCTAACAACTAAATTCCAGTTAAGTCCAAAAGGATTATCGACAGTTAACAAACCAGTTGCAGTTACTGTAGGTGTTTTTTCAGAAGTTCCTGCTGTAAAATTACCAAAATCAAATACTTTTGGATAGGATACTAAAAGATCTCCTGCAACGTGTAAATTATATGAAATAGGCGTGTAATCCGGATTTAATTTTGCGAGATTTGCAGCAGAAATTGTATCATTCGTTTTACCGCTTAAGATATCATTAATTGTGTGATTACTATAACTGGAATAGGTACCCGAATCGTGAGTTGATGTGACTAAATATGAAATTCTATTCTTATGGAAAAGATGATAACCAATCAATTCATTGTCATCAATTAATTTAGAATATGTAGTCCCATCAGTATAAGCAGATTCGTCATATTTATATTTACTATGGTCCGTACTGTATTGTTTTGCAAGATCGTCCGCATCTTTTGCAGTGATTTCTAGTTTAGAATTTGTAAGTTCAGTTGTTCCATTTTCTGAATATTTTTCCCAAGGACCATTATTGAAACTGTACCATAAGTAATATTTTTCAGTTTTATCGGTTGTTGATTTCGTATCTATATTGACTGTAGTATCAAGTGATTTTTTAGTTGTTTGAACGGTATTTTCAGGTAATTCATCAGTGATATTGTTTAATGAATAGTGAAAATCGTAAGGGTCTATTTGTGGAATATAATGAGTCGTACCAGATCCAGTATCTGTAGAAGTATAACCCGGTAACGAAATAGACTTAATAGTAGGATGAGATGAGTTACTTGAATCAGGATCTTTTAAAAATTCTTGTATAGCGTCATCTCCAAAATCATCAGACGCATCAAAAATACTTTGATAGGCAAGGTCACTAGGAACGTTTAAATTACCAATAATATTTTGTCCAGTAACAATACTCCCATATAAGAGACCATCGCTACTTGAATCAACGTCGACATCAGCACTAGGTGCTAATACTGAACCATATAAAGGACTCTTCCAACTTCCGACAAAAATCTTACCATTTTCAGTATTAAAATTATTACTAATATGTGAAGACGTATTGTAGACAGATTTCACTTTTTTAGAGTTTTTATCAGTTGTATCGATTGCAACGGGTTCATCGGATAGAAGATTTTTAGCGGTGGTATCTGAACCATTACTATTTTGTCCGGAAAATAGCGTTCCATCACTATTACCAGCTAACTTGTAATCTATCGAAGATCCGTCAGATTTAGGTGGATACGCATTGAAAGTCATCCAGCTACCTTGATTGAAATTAAAACTGATACCAGCATCATTATTAGAAAAATGCTTATAATTTAACATGAAAAATGGCATTTTCATTGTGTTAATATCAAAATTGACTAAATTAATTTTGATACCAATAGCATCTTCAAATGAAGGAATAGAGCCATCAATATCTGCAAAGACAACGCCTTGATCTGTTGAAGCAGTATTCATATCAACGGTTAATTGAATAACCGTTTTACCAGGTGCATATTTTTCAGCATCAATTGATTTATCTGTATTTAAATCAACACGTTTGATAGCATTATTAGATTTAGTAGTAGAACCTGTTGCTTTAGAGTTTGAGAAATTTGTTGAAGTGAAACTAGCGTAATAATCACTGACATCAGTAATATTTTGAGTAGCATCAGCAAATGATGAAATATCATTGCTTGACATAACAGGAAAATCAGAAAGTTTATCAATAGTATCTTTTTTTGCATTAAATTGCTTGATAGCATCAGCGTAACCGGCATTACTTGAAGGTATGGACCAACCAGCAATGGCTTTTGCGATTTCATCATCAGGGGGAGAATTCTGTAGATAGTATGATAAATCTTTGACTTTATCATTAGATTTTGAAAAAACAAAGCTATTTTTATTACCATACCACTGAATCATATCAGCCCCGGTAATATTTTCTGAAATCATTGTAGGATTAACCTTTGCATAATCAGCATCAGTTAAATTAGCAGTTGAATCATGAGCATAATTTTGTAAGTATTTTATAGAAGAACCTCCGGCGGTACCTGAGGAAGTAAATGTTTTGGCAAAAAATTAACCTTGTAGGGAGTCAATATCATTAGAATTAAACGTGATTGTACCACCAGCGAAACCAGTGACATTCGTGGCAGCCCCCATTGGATAACCTACAGGAGGCGTGTATGATGTAGCAGCTTGTGTAGTATAAATTGGTAACGTTAAAAAGAACAAGCTGAAACAAAGGATGATAATCGATTGATAGGTAGTAGATGAGTTAATATATTTGTTTTTTAGCAAAATAAGACTTCCTTTCAAAATAATTAAAAAATTAACTATTTGATTATATATATATTATAGCCTTGCTAGTATAGGATGTGTAGAGATATTGTCGAAGTATTTGGACAAATATAGCTTATAATTTGGATATACGATTAATAATAAAGAAAATGCGCTATTTTTGACTTTTTATTTAATAAAATCCAGTGATGTTTGTAAGTGTCACTATAGATTAAGCCTTTTCAATTTGGTATACTCAATGAGAAACGTTTTATAAAAAGGGAGATAATAAATTATGATTGAAGCAATTAACTTAAAAGCCGGAATGACTTTTGAACAAGGCGGTAAATTAATTAAAGTTTTAGAAGCAAGTCATCATAAACCGGGTAAAGGTAACACAGTTATGCGTATGAAATTACGTGACGTTCGTACTGGATCAACTGTTGAAACAACAATGCGTCCAGAAGTTAAGGTTGAACAAGCTAATATTGAAACAAAACCAGTTCAATTCTTGTACAACCAGGATACAATGGCTATTTTTATGGATTTGGAAACATATGAACAATATGAAATTCCAAGAGAAATTATCGAACATGAAGCAAAATTCTTATTGGAAAATATGGAAGTTAAAATCCAATTTTACGGTACAGAAGTTATTGGCTTAACATTACCAACTGTTGTAACATTACGTGTTACTGAAACACAGCCTTCAATCAAAGGCGCTACAGCAACTGGTTCAGGTAAACCAGCAACAATGGAAACAGGACTTGTTGTTAATGTTCCTGATTTCATCGCAGCAGATGATGTTCTTGAAATTAATACACAAGAAGGTACATACCTTAAACGTGCACCTAAATAAGATTGAAAAGGTAGTCTCTTGAGACTGCCTTTTTTTAATCATTTAAAATGAGGAGATTACTATGGGAATTAAACTAGTTGCAATAGATATTGATGATACGTTACTAAATCCAGAGGGTAGATTAGCAAAAGAAACAATTGATGCCGTCAAAAAAGTGACACAAAAGGGAATTAAGGTTGTCCTTTGTACGGGACGACCTTTAGCTGGTGTGGTTGGATTTCTTGAACAATTAGGGATTAGTGGGGATGACCAATATGTCATTACCTACAACGGTGCAATTATTGAAACAGTAAGTGGAAAACGTCTAGCGCAACATACGTTAACCTTTGATGAGTATATAGCTGCAGATAAATTAAGTTATGAATTAAATGTTCATTATAATATTTTAGATGATGAGAGCCGAATTTATACATCTAATAAAGATGTTGGTCGTGTGACCGTTATTCAAGCAGCTGAAAATAATGAAGGATTATTTGTACGAAATCCAGAGGAAATGTCACGGGACTTAACCGTTTCTAAAATTATGTTTGTGGATGAACCTGAAGTTTTAGACGCACAGATGATTAATATTCAAAAAATATTTGATGATAGTTATTATGTTGTACGTAGTTTGCCAGAATTTTTAGAAGTTTTGAATAAAAAAGCTAATAAAGGAAATGCATTAACAGATTTAATTGCAGAACTGGGATTAAAAGAAGAAGAAGTTATGGCAATGGGAGATCAACATAATGATTTAACGATGTTTGCCGTAGCCGGAACGACTGTTGCGATGGGAAATGCCATTCCTGAATTAAAAGAAGCAGCAACTTATGTAACAGAATCGAACGTTAATCATGGTGTTGCGGTTGCATTAGAACGTTATGTAGGTTAAATAACGATAAAATATAAAAAAGTTTGGAGTCCGCATGAGGTTAGCGAGATTCCAAACTTTTTATTTAGTCTAAAAGATGTTGCTTTGTTAAGTAGTCGTGTGCGACGGTACTTGCTGGGACATTTTTAACATCAACTAGATAATTCATTTTTTGCATATCTGTATCAGAAATTTTTCCGGTTAATTTATTTAAACTTTTTTTGATGGATGGATATTTTTGTGAGATGCCCTTTGCAACAAGTGGGGCGCCTTGATAAGGTGGGAATAAAGACTTGTCATCTTTTAATGTGACCAAATTATATTTGACGAGCTGACTATCAGTTGAATAGGCATCAACTAAATTTACATTACCATTCACAATGGCTTGATAGCGAAGTGCTGGTTCAAAAGATTTAGTGTTAAATGACAAATGATACTTGCTTTGTAACCCTTTGTAACCATCATCACGGTTTAGAAACTCAAGCGTAAAGCCTGCCTTTATTTTTGAAGATACTCGTGATAAATCAGAAATTTTTGATAGATGGTATTTAGTTGCAAAGTCTTTAGTGACAGCGACAGCATAGGTGTTTTGATAAGCCATCGGATTTAAATAATCTAAATCTGATTTAACTTTAATTTCGGTTTTTGCTTGCTGGTAGGCTTTATTTTCATTTGTACTTTTGAGTGGTGATTTTACTAACTCTTCAAGTACCGTACCTGAAAATTCTGGGTAAATATCGATTGAATTAGATTTTAATGCAGAGTATAGAAAACTCGTTTTACCAAAATTTGGTTTTAAAGTAACCTTGATATTGGCGTCGTCTTCTTGAATTAAATCTTTATACATATTAATTAGAATTTCAGGTTCTGCCCCCATTTTACCAGCAATGACTAATTCTTTTTTCTGATGTGTGAAAGTATTGATTGTGGCACCAACAGCAAATAGGAATCCTAAAGTAATTAATATAATGGTAATTGTTTTTATCTTTAAATTCTGCAATTGCCGGATTAAAACACTGAAAACAATAGCTAGAATAATAGAACTCAACGCGCCAATAATAATCAAGCTCATATCATTTCTATCAATTCCCAGCAAAATAAATGTTCCTAACCCGCCAGCACCAATTAAAGCAGCTAGTGTTGCGGTTCCAATAATTAGAACAAGCGCAATACGAATGCCTGAAATAATTAGTGGCATAGCTAAGGGTAATTCAAATCGAATAAGTTTTTGCGCACGTGTCATACCAAATGCAGTTGCGGCTTCTTCTAATGATGGATCAATACCAGTTAAACCTGCATATGTGTTCTGAAAAATGGGCAGTAAAGCATAAACAACTAATGCGATAATTGAAGGTAGTGTTCCAATTCCGACTAGTGGAATTAATAGCCCTAGCAGCGCGAGTGAAGGAATTGTCTGTAAAACACTGGTAATTTGCAACATAATTTCTGCTGCTCTTTTATGCTGTGCTAACCAAATTGCTAAAAAGACGGCAATGATGGTTGCAATCAGCAATGAAATTAATGATATCTGTAGATGTTGAAGAATAGCGGTCCATAAATCAGCACGGTGCATTTTAAAAGTTGTTATTAAATTTGCCATTGGTCATCCACCTCGCTATCAGACATGCTTGCACCATAACGAATTAAGCATTGGGCATCAACTGCACCAATGAGATTCTGGTCGTTATCTTTAACATTTATAATTGTATATTTAGAAAGTAGAGATATGAGTTCTTTAAATGTTGTTTGAGTTGAGGTGACGTGATTATTAGCGAGTTCATCAATTGGAAGACTAAATGATTTTTGAATCATTTCAGCTAAATTAAATTGCGTGTTGGATACGTCTAACCCAAAAAACTCTGAAATAAAATCATTTTTTGGTGCATTTCTAATTTCGTCAGGGGTACCAACTTGAATGAGATTGCCATCATGCATAACACCAACACGAGTTCCGAGGCGAAGAGCTTCAGACATATCATGCGTAATGAAAATAATGGTATTGTGTAGTTCCTCATGTAAATCGATGACGATATCTTGTAATGTTTTTTTTGAGATAGGATCCAGCGCACTAAATGGTTCGTCCATTAAAATTAATTTTGGTTTAGTTGCAATTGCTCGTAAAATACCAATTCGTTGTTGCTCGCCACCGGATAAATCGCTAGGCATTCTCTTACGATATGCTTCAGGCGGTAAACCAACACGTGTTAATAAGGCATCGACACGTTCTCTTTGTTTGTTTTTAGGCCATTTTTGTAATTCTGGTAATAAGCTGATATTTTCAGCAACTGTCATATTAGGAAATAAAGCAATCTGCTGTAAGACATAGCCAATCTGTGAACGTAAAGTATGTAACGGAATCTGATCAATATTTTGATTTTCAAAGTTAATAGTACCCGAGGTGGGCTCAATTAATCGATTAATCATTTTTAAAGTTGTCGTTTTACCACTACCACTAGGGCCAACAAGAACAAAAAGTTCCCCTGTATCAATATGTAAGTTTAAGTCGTTTAATACGGTAACTGTTTTGAATGTTTTGTTTATGTGTTTGAAATCTAACAAAAGCTAACCCTCATTTCTTCTTATTTTATATGTAATATATCTGGAAATGGTAACTATTTCGATGTAACTCTACATGAATGAAAATTATTAAGCAAAGATTTTGTTTTAAAATGTTGGAATTAAATTTTAGTGTAGGAACGGTCTGAATTGATGGATGGAGTAAGCCTTAATATTAAAAATAATATGTAGAAAAGCTTGACTTAGAGTCAACTCTAAGTGTTTTAATAGAAACTATTGAAGGAGGCGATTGAATGACTAATGAGCAACAATATAAAATTGGTGAGTTTGCTAAATTAGTTGGGTTATCAAGTTTTACATTGCGTTACTATGAAAAAGAAGGCTTAATTAAGCCTCACCGTAATTCGGCAGGCTTACGTTATTACACGGAACATGATATTAAATGGGTAGGATTTTTGCTTCATCTTAAAGGGACAGGGATGCGGATTAATGAAATAATTAAATACGTTGAACTACGAGCACAAGGTGATGCAACCATTAAAGAACGACGCGAGATGCTCAGCAAGGTAAAAGAAAATGCACTGTCTGAAATGGTAGAATTACAGCATAATATTGAAATTATTTCTCATAAAATTGATTGGTATGACAGAAAAGTTTCACACAGAACAAATGGAAACGAAGTGTCAGAAGATATTAGTTTTGAAAAGTATCTAGAACAATTCGCGATATACGATTAACGCTAGGTTAACCGTATAAAATAAAGTGAGGTAATTATAATGAATGAGGAACAAATTAAAAACGGTCTTTTTCCAATAGGTGAAAAAAATGAAGCATATAAAGATTTCTTTGTTGGTCAAAGTTATTTAGACATGTTAGTGGCGGATCCAGATATAAACGTTGGTGTTGGAAATGTTAGTTTTGAACCTGGAACACGTAATAATTGGCACATCCATCACGACGGTTACCAACTATTATTGGTCACTGCCGGTGAAGGTTGGTACCAAGAAGAAGGTCAACAAGCACGACGTTTAAAAGCTGGTGATGTTGTTGTCACAAAAGACGGGATTAAACATTGGCACGGTGCTACAAAAGATAGTTGGTTCTCACATGTTGCTATTACAGCAGGGACACCTGAATGGTTAGAAGCTGTTGATGACGAAACGTACGGTAAATTAAAAGATTAATAGGAGGATATTATATTATGGTAAAGAAACAAACAGCAGGTCGCGATAACTTAGGCGAATTTGCACCTAAATTTGCAGAATTAAATGATGATGTTTTATTTGGTGAAGTTTGGTCACGTGAAAGTGAATTACCAGCACATCAACGCAGTATTATAACAATTTCAGCTTTGATTTCAGGTGGTAACTTTGAACAATTGCCAGCACATATGGCAATTGGCAAAACAAATGGAATTACGAAGGAAGAAATTGCTGAAATTATCACACATTTATCTTTCTACGTTGGTTGGCCTAAAGCTTGGTCTGCATTTAATATTGCAAAAGATGTTTTTGAAGACTAATTATTTAAAAGTGGGACATGAATTAAATAAATACTGGCTCCGTACTTTGTCAAAAGTATCGAGTCAGTATTTTTGCTTACCTAATTATTTCTTGAGGTCTTGTCTGATTAAAAGTGAAATTATAACAATCGTAATCGCGGCAATAATAAATTCTACATTCAAAAAGTGTTTATTTATGAAAAATGCAACAATGACTCTAACTATGGTTGCAATAGCTAACGTTAAGATGAATGTTTTAATATAATGGACATTTATATAATCGTTTATTTTTTTAAACATGGACTCAACTCCTTCAGTTACCTAATAATAGTGGCACAAATTAATAAGATAAGCGAATTTTAAGTAACATTAAATGATTGTCCAGCAGACGTGAAAGCGCTATAATATAATTTGTAATTAGTTTAGGAGGAGATAGTTAATGTATCAAGCAAATGAAAAACGTTATGATAAAATGATTTATAATCGCCTCGGTAATAGTGGATTAAAAGTTTCTGCTATTGCCTTAGGCTTATGGAAGAACTTTGGGGATGAGACACCTTTAGCAACGCAAAAAGATATTATTGAAACAGCATTTGATAATGGAATTACTTATTTTGATTTGGCAAATAATTACGGTGATGGTGCTGCCGAGAAGAATTTTGGGCGCATTTTACGTGAAGATTTAAGTGCCTACCGGGATGAAATGGTTATTTCGACGAAGGCAGGTTACTATATGTGGCCAGGTCCTTATGGCGAATGGGGTTCAAAGAAAAACTTGTTTGCCAGTATGGATCAATCATTACAACGTATGCAGCTAGATTATGTTGATATTTTCTATCACCATCGTCCAGATCCAGATACACCGTTGGAAGAAACAGCTGAAGCTTTGGATTTACTCGTTCGCCAAGGTAAAGCCTTATATATTGGAATTTCAAATTATCGGGCACCAGAAGCTGAAAAGATGATTCAATTACTAAAAGCTAAAAATACACCTATCGTTGTCCACCAACCTAGATATAATTTATTAGATCGTTGGATAGAAGATGGATTAAAAGATGTTTTAAAACAAGAGCAGATAGGAACAGTTGCTTTTAGTCCTTTAGCACAAGGGTTATTGACTGATCGTTACTTGAATGGTATTCCAGACGATTCTAGAGTGAAACGATTTGATACCTTGTCTACTGAGAGAGTTGAATCAACACTTAAAAAGGTTCGTGAATTAAATGAAATTGCAAAAAATCGCAACCAGACATTGGCTGAAATGGCGCTATCTTGGGATTTGAAAGATAATTCTGTTTCGTCGGTTATTATTGGTGCTAGTCGTGTGAGTCAATTAAAGGATAATTTAAAGGCATTAGAGCATTTGGATTTTGCACCAGAAGAATTAGCAAAAATTGATAAAATTGTGAAATAAGAAGAGGTATATAAAGAGAACCCTTGGGATTGAAATGAAATTCAATCCCAAGGGTTCTCTTTATATCTTTTTTTGTTCTATAAAAAATGTATTTTAACTTAATTAAGCTAAGATACATCAATTAAATAAAAACTATTTAATCTTGATTTTCAAGGATTTCTCGAAATGGAATTAAACCCTCTGCTTGGTATTCTTTAACAAAAGCTTTAACAGCATCTGGATCTTGTGTTTTAGGATCAATAATGAGCTGTTCAACAGGAAGTGGACGGTCAGAAGTTACTTTAACATCGATAACAACAGGCACTTTTGAACCTTTAGCTTCAGCAAAAGCAGTTTTTAATTCTGCTAATGTCCGGACGGTATACCCTTTAGCTCCCATGTCGTTGGCAATTGCGCCCCAATCAGCATCAATTAAATCAATACCTGAGTGTGGTTGTTGTTTATCATCTTGTTCAGCGCGGATGAATCCAAGTTCCTGATTGCTTAAGACAACGTTGATGATAGGCATGTTGTATTTAACTTGTGTTAAGACATCTTGCATGACCATCGTCCAACCACCGTCACCAGAAATTGAGAAAACTTGACGGTCTGGAAAGGCAGAGTGAGCCCCAATTGCTGCGGGTAGTGCATACCCCATCGTTGCGTACCATGCGGATGTTGTAAATTTATTTTTCTCACCAAGACGTAAGAAACGCATTGCTTCAATCGTTACATTACCAACATCAATTTGGAAAATTGCATCGTCATCTTTAATTTTATTAATTTCATTGAAAACTGGTTCAAAACGAAGTGGTTTACTGTCATCTTCAGTAAAGCTATCAATCCATTTAATCCAGTTTTCTTTGTTAGCGATGGCAGCTTTGTACCATTTTGTTGGTGCAACTGGTGTTTTAACGGCCTTATTTAATGCGATTAAAGTTTCCTTACCATCGGCTAAAATAGGGACATCAACTGAATGACGTTTACCTAATTTTTCAGAATCAATATCGACCTGAATAAATTTAGCATCTGGAGAAAAGAAATATTCACCAAATGGAAAATCAGATCCAATGAAAAGAACAGCATCAGCGCCACGAAGAAGGTCAACGCCGGGTTTGCCAGCAACTCGTCCAGCAGAACCCATGTATGCTTTGTAATCATCAGGAATAATTGTTTTAGCAAGCGCAGTTGTTGCGATTGGTAATGATAATTTTTCAGATAATTCAATTAATTCTTTTCCAGCGCCACGAACACCTTTCCCAGCATAAATAATTGGTGTCTTAGCTGTTGTTAAAATATCTAAGGCATCTTGAATTTGTTTATCACGAGGCATCGGATAAAGAGGTTCTTGGTGTGTTGCGGCTGTTGAAACAAAGGTGTCATCGATTTCTTGCCAACCTAAATCGGTCGGAATTGTGACAACTGCGACGCCATTATATTTGTAGGCTTGACGGATAGCTTCATCAACAACAATGGGTAAGTTTTCGGGTGTAGTAGCTGTTCTGTTATAAATAGAAACATCCTCAAACATTGGATTTTCATTCATTTCTTGGAAGTAATTTGTATTCATCACTTGTGTACCAACTTGGCCGACTAAGGCAAGAACAGGAACACCATCATATTTAGCATCGTAAAGTCCGTTTAATAGATGGACAGCACCGGGACCAGCGGAACCAAAAGTAACACCTAATTTTCCAGTTACTTTAGCTTCACCAACTGCTGCGAGTGCGCCGACTTCTTCATGACGAACTTGTACATAATTAATTGTATTTTTACGATTATGTAGTGCATTCATTGTTGAATCAAATGAACCACCTGGCAACCCATAGACGGTTTTAACGCCCCAATCTTCTAAAACTTTGAGCATGGCATCTGATGCATTAATTTTTTTTGGCATAATAGTAAATCTCCTTCTTGAAAAATTTTATTCTACAAGGATAGTATAAATCTACCAATGAATTAACACCAGTGAAAGCACTTACTTTTAGTAATTAAAAAAGGTAGTTCAGACAAAAAAGTCTGAACTACCTAAATAGGGTTTTATTTAAAACGAACGATAATTTTACCAAGTGCATGATGAGATTCACTACGATCGTGAGCTTCTGCTACACCTTCTGCAGAGAATTCATGAACTGAATCTAAGGTCACTTTTATAGTGCCATCTTCAAGCATATCAGCTAATTTAGTTAATTCTTCACCATTTGGGTCCAACCAAATTGAATCAAAAGTCACATTTCTTGCTTCAGCAAGACCTGCTGTTTTTTCAGAATCCATCCCAGTAATAGCAACTAAACGACCTGTGCCATGTTTTAAGATATTAACTGATTTTTCTTGTGCGTCACCACCGATTGTATCAACTACAAGGTCGATATCTTTTAAGATTTCCGCAAAATCAGTTTCATGGTAATCAATGACTTGGTCAGCGCCAAGTCCTTTAACAAAATCAATATTCTTCGAGCTAGTTGTGGTAATAACGTAAGCACCAACTGATTTAGCAAGTTGAATAGCGAAAGAGCCAACGCCACCTGAACCAGCATGAATAAAGACTTTTTCACCTTTTTCTAAATGACCATGATCAAAAAGGGCTTGCCATGCAGTTAAACCAGCTAAAGGAACAGCAGCAGCTTCTTCAAAGCTAATATTTTTAGGTTTTGGTGCAAGCAAATTAGCATCAACAGCAGTATATTCGGCGTAAGTACCAAAACGAGTCGTGGCAGGGCGTGCGAAGACTTCATCACCAATTTTCCAATCGGTTACGTTAGCGCCTACTTCTGTGATAACACCCGACACATCCCAACCTAAAATAATAGGAAATTGCCAGTTAAGCATACCTTGTAAAAAGCCTTCACGCGTTTTCCAATCAATTGGATTAATTCCAGCTGCTTTTTCTTGAACAATTACTTGATCCGCCGTCATTTCAGGCATAGCTACTTCACGTTGTTTAAGTTTATCTTGTCCGCCAAATTCATCAATTACAACGGCTGACATCATTTTCTTTTCTGTCATCGGATTCCTCTTCTTTCCAGTTACTTTTAATTTGTAAGTGAATTGTATCGAATAACGAAATAGAATGCAATCAAGACACTCTTTTATAGTATTAATATTCTTATGGTTAAAATTGACATTTAGACTTTATTTACGTATATTATAGCTATAAGTGATGAAGTAGTTCAGTAATTTATCGATCAATTTTAAAGAAACCTGGTGGTCGCTGGAAATCAGGAATTATCGATGAGTGAAGTACGCTATGGAGCTAACAACGATTCATCTCGTTAACGATGATTGAGCGATTAGCTACTATATTATGTAGATAATAACTTGGGTGGTAACGCGGAAATTAATTCGTCCCTGATATCTTTTTTAGATATCAGGGATTTTTTTATACTTATATTATATAGGAGGAAACAGAAATGAATATTATTGACGAACTAGAATGGCGCGACGCAATTAATCAAACGACAGACGAAGATGGGTTACGTGAACTAACGTCTGAAAAATCAATTGGCTTATACTGTGGGGTTGATCCAACAGGGGATAGTATGCATATCGGACACTTAATTCCATTTATGATGTTGAAAAGATTTCAATTAGCAGGACATCATCCATACATCATTATTGGTGGTGGTACAGGTTCAATTGGTGATCCAAGTGGTAAAAAATCTGAACGTGTGCTGCAATCGATGGACCAAGTTCATCATAATGAGCAAGCTCTCACTGCACAGATGACCAAATTATTTGGACAAGATTCAAATATTTCAATTGTAAATAACTATGATTGGTTATCAAAAATTAGCTTGCTTGATTTCTTACGCGATTACGGTAAGTTATTTAATGTAAATAGCATGCTCGCAAAGGATGTTGTTGCAAGTCGTTTGGAAGTTGGTATCTCATTCACGGAATTTACATACCAAATCTTACAATCAGTTGATTTCCTACATTTACACAAGCACCATGATGTTCAATTACAAATTGGTGGGGCTGATCAATGGGGGAATATTACTGCAGGAATTGATCTTATTCATAAAGAGCTAGGTTCAGACACAAAGGCATATGGGCTAACAATTCCACTAATGCTTAAGGCTGATGGTACTAAATTTGGTAAAACAGCTGGTGGCGCAGTTTGGTTAAATCCAGAAAAAACAACACCATATGAATTCTACCAATTTTGGTTAAATCAAGACGACCGGGATGTTGTGAAATATTTGAAATTTTTCACATTCTTAACGTCAGATGAGATTGCTGAATACCAAAAATCAGTTGAAACAGCTCCAGAAAAACGTGAAGCACAACGCCGCTTAGCACGAGAAGTAACAGAATTTGTTCATAGTCCAGAAGCTGTAATTGAAGCCGAACATATTTCTGCAGCTTTATTTTCAGGCGAAGTGAAAGAATTAACGACGAGTGAAATTGAACAGGGGTTTAAAAATATGCCTTCTGTTGAATTAGCAGCAGAACCAGAGAATATTGTTGAGTTATTAGTAAATACAAAAATTGAATCATCAAAAAGACAAGCACGTGAAGATATCACTAACGGGGCTATTCGTATTAATGGTGAAAAAATTCAAGATTTAGATTTTATGATTGATCCTGCTACAGAATTTGATGGCAAATTTGTGATTATTCGTCGTGGTAAAAAGAAATATTGGTTAGGACGCGTTAACGCATAATGGCACTATTTTATGTAATAGCTTTTCTTGTGGCGGGGATTATTATTTCAAATGTAATTCACGAAATTCTTCCTAAAATACCAGATGCTTTTATTCTTATTGTAATTGGTCTGTTGTTGTCATTAGTACCAGTCATGGCTAATTTCGAATTAGAACCAGAATATTTTATGTTATTCATTATTGCACCACTTATGTTTAATGATGGGCAAAAAACATCTGTTAGGGGGATCCGTAAAAATTTTCATGCGATACTTTTATTATCAGTAGTTTTAGCGCTTATTACAGTTGTAATAGTAGGGTTGTTAGCGAATCGATTAGAAGTTCGATGGACATTGCCACTTGCAATAGCACTAGCTGCGATTGTGACACCAACTGACGCCATAGCAGTAAAATCCTTAACATCAGCATCAAAACTTGATTCAGGGGTTAATACTGCCTTAGAATACGAATCATTATTTAACGATGCAAGTGGATTAGTGATGTTAAATTTGGCATTATCTGTGATGGAAAAAGGAACATTTTCCATCTATAGCGGATTATTTCAATTTATTTTTGTTGCAGTTGGTGGTATTGTAGTTGGGGTTATGGCAGGTGGAATCTTAGTTATCGTTAGAACGTATTTTAATAAGAGGGTAACTTCACCAGAATTAACGATTATTCCAATTGCGTTGTTAACACCATTTATTGTTTATTTATTGGCGGAAAGTCTAGGGACATCGGGAATTATTGCTGTTGTAACTGCAGGGATTGTTCATAATATTGAATCCGAGCGTTTAAAATTAACTGCAACACGTGTCCAGTTAGTTTCGTCAACAATATGGGATACGTTGACCGCAATGCTTAACAGTATTGTATTTATTTTATTGGGAATTAGTTTACCTGAAATTTTCCGGGCACTGATTAAACTTGGAACGAGTCAGTCGTTTGAGTTGTTGAGTCTGGGTTTGATAATCTATGTAGTCATGATTGGTATCCGATACACTTGGGCATTAATTGGAAAAGAACCACATATTGCTGCCTTTTTCGGTCCTTCAAAATCAAAAAAAAGACGAAAAAATGCATTTGTTTTTGGGTTGAGTGGGGTACACGGAACAATCACGTTATCAATGGCATTTTCATTACCAATGTTAATAAATGGACGGGCTTTTCCGTATCGAGAAGAAATTTTAATCATTGCAACTACTGTCATATTATTAAGTATGATAACACCAGCATTAGTGTTGCCTAAAATCTTACTAGCTAAAAAGTTATCATTTAATAAAGAAGAATTAAATTTTTCACGAATACAAATGATTGATTACGCTAGTTTACATTTAACAGAACGTATTCAATCTAACGATGTGAGATACGCGGTGATTCAACAATTACAATCACAAAAAGGGTTTAATGATATTCAAGGGTATGATAAACATCAAGAATTATTTAAAAAAATTAATGAAATTGAAGATGAATTTTTAAATAGTAATGAGATAAAAGAAATTTATCCTGCCCGAGTACTCAGTACGTACAGAAAAATTTTGGATACAGATTATGGTGGACAACGATTAAGTGTTAATCGAATCATTCGATCAGTAGAACATCAGGTTAGGCATGAAGCGTGGCATATTAGCCATGGGCAAATAACTCGTGGACAGAGAAGTAAGGCCAGGAAACAATGGGCTAAAGATAATATAGAAAAAATGCAAATACACAATGATTTCCGATCATTATTATGGGACTTGGAGAATCAATTGCATGAAGTAATTGAACAATATTTACATGATTTAACAAAAGAACGTTTGGCTAATGCACATGGACAACTAGATGATATTCAGAATGTTGAAAGATTTATCGAAGATCGACAAAGACACTTTCGTAGAGATTACGAAGAGAATGAAAAAATATCAGTAGATTTATTTATTCAAGCATTTCAATTAGAATATAATTATGTTCAAACACAATATATAGCAGGAATAATTAACGAGCAACTTGCTAATAAGTTGTATGATGAAATAAATCAGGCGCAAACACTACAAATGCAGCAACTATTAGTTGAACATTAAATAAAAAATAATTTCAAAAATCAGGATTAATAGTCTATTTTTGAAATTATTTTTTTATTTAAGACCTATAAAGTAATTAAAAGTACAGATGTATACGATTACATCAATATTTTTAGATTTAATTTAAATAAAGGCTTGACGAAGGTCATTATTCTTGGTAAAGTAATAAACGTTGCCTCAGTAGTAAACAACTAATTCAAATGTGACCAGTTAATTAATTAAAAAAAATCTTGACAATTAACGAAATCCTTGATATGATATAAAAGTTGTCAAAAGCAACCAAGTAGATCTTTGAAAACTGAACA
>NZ_JBXAXZ010000002.1:0-57040 GCF_056782055.1 Dellaglioa sp. CoH-57-MRSF-16
CGAACACAGAAGTTAAGCTTCTTAGCGCCAAGAGTAGTTGGGGGTCGCCCCCTGCGAGGGTAGGACGTTGCCATGCTTTTTTTATTATTTTATTCCGGCATAGCTCAGTTGGTAGAGCGCTTGACTGTTAATCAAGATGTCGCAGGTTCGAGTCCTACTGCCGGAGTTTTTATTTTGTAATGTGGAGAATTGTCTGAGTTGGTCTAAGGAGCATGATTGGAAATCATGTAAACGGGTTTCCTGTTTCAAGGGTTCGAATCCCTTATTCTCCGTTGCAAATTGACCCGTTGGTCAAGTGGTTAAGACACCGCCCTTTCACGGCGGTAACATGGGTTCAAATCCCGTACGGGTCATATAAAGTAAATAGTGTATGTTGGAGGTTTAGCTCAGTTGGGAGAGCGTCTGCCTTACAAGCAGAGGGTCACAGGTTCAAGCCCTGTAACCTCCATCGAAGGTCCTATGGTATAGGGGTTATTACGTCCGCCTGTCACGCGGAAGATCACCGGTTCAAATCCGGTTAGGACCGTTTAATGGCTCAGTAGCTCAGTTGGTAGAGCAATGGATTGAAGCTCCATGTGTCGGCAGTTCGATTCTGTCCTGCGCCATTTATTTATAATATTTTGCGGGTGTAGTTTAGTGGTAAAACCACAGCCTTCCAAGCTGTTGTCGCGAGTTCGATTCTCGTCACCCGCTTTTATGATTTTGGGCCTATAGCTCAGCTGGTTTAGAGCGCACGCCTGATAAGCGTGAGGTCGATGGTTCGAGTCCATTTAGGCCCATCAATAATTTATGGAGAAGTACTCAAGTGGCTGAAGAGGCGCCCCTGCTAAGGGTGTAGGTCGTGAAAATGGCGCGAGGGTTCGAATCCCTCCTTCTCCGTTTTTCGTGTTATGACCCGTTGGTCAAGTGGTTAAGACACCGCCCTTTCACGGCGGTAACATGGGTTCAAATCCCGTACGGGTCAGTTTAATATTATCGCGGGATGGAGCAGTCTGGTAGCTCGTCGGGCTCATAACCCGAAGGTCGTAGGTTCAAATCCTGCTCCCGCAATTGGTCCTATGGTATAGGGGTTATTACGTCCGCCTGTCACGCGGAAGATCACCGGTTCAAATCCGGTTAGGACCGTCACAGGTATTATTGGAACCTAAACTTTTATAGTTGAGGTTCTTTTTTTAATTTTATTTACTTTAAGGAGATAAAAATGACTGAAAAACATCTATTCACGTCAGAATCGGTATCAGAGGGTCATCCGGATAAGGTTGCAGATCAAATAAGTGATGCAATATTAGATGCACTTTTAGAAAAGGATCCTAATGCTAGGGTTGCTTGCGAAACAACTGTAACAACTGGTTTAGTTCTTGTAGTTGGTGAAATATCAACAAATGCCTACGTTGATATTCAGCAGGTAGTAAGACGAACTATTAAGGAAATTGGATATATTAATTCACAAGTTGGTTTTGATGGTGATAATTGTGCTGTTATGGTTGCTATAGATGAACAATCTCCTGATATTGCATTAGGTGTTGATACATCTTTAGAAACTAAAAACGGTGATTTAGATCCTTTAGATCAGATTGGTGCAGGTGATCAAGGATTAATGTTCGGATATGCGGTAGACGAAACACCGGAACTCATGCCATTACCGATTTCAATTAGTCACAAATTAATGCAACGTGTTGCAAGTTTACGAAAAAATAAGGAATTAGAATACTTAAGACCTGATGCTAAGGCACAGGTAACTGTTGAATATAATGATAAAGGTCAACCATTTAGAATTGACACTGTTGTTATTTCTACACAACATGATGAAAAAACGGAATTGAAACAAATTCAAGATGATATGATTGAAAAAGTAATTAAAGTTATTATTGACCCTGATTTGTTGGATTCAGATACAAAGTATTATATTAATCCAACCGGACGATTTGTTATCGGTGGTCCAAAGGGTGATGCTGGACTTACTGGAAGAAAAATAATTGTTGATACATATGGTGGATATGCACATCATGGTGGAGGTGCTTTCTCCGGTAAAGATGCAACAAAAGTTGATCGTTCAGCTAGTTATGCTGCTCGCTATATTGCAAAAAATATAGTTGCAGCTAAAATTGCATCACAGGTTGAGGTTCAACTTGCGTATGCAATTGGGGTTGCTCAACCTGTATCAATTAATATTAATACATTTGGTACATCTAAATATGACGAATTGGATTTAGTTCAAGCTGTTCGTAAAATTTTTGATTTACGGCCTGCAGGAATTATTGAAATGTTAGACTTACGTCGCCCAATATATAAACAGACAGCAGCATATGGTCATTTTGGTCGTACAGATATTGACTTACCTTGGGAAAAAACAGATAAGATTAAAAGTTTACTTAACGAATTAAATTAAAATAAAAAATGACTTTATTAAATATCATTTTAATAGAGTCATTTTTTATTTAGGAGGTACTTTATGAATTCAAAAACAAATGTAAAATTAGTTACAATTGCTATATTTGTAGCAACATTTTTAACAGCCGTTGAAGGAACAATTGTTTCAACAGCTATGCCAACTATTGTTGGTGAACTTCATGGTGTTTCATTAATGAATTGGGTTTTTTCAATATATTTATTAACTAATGCCATGATGACACCAATATACGGTAAGCTCGCAGATGTTTTAGGACGTAAACCAGTATTTATTTTTGGTCTTGTCATATTTTTGGTTGGTTCAACTCTCTGTGGATTTTCTAATAGTATGGCCACATTAATTATTTCGCGGGCTATTCAAGGTATCGGGGCGGGTGCTATAATGCCAGTGTCATTTACTATAATTGCTGATATTTATTCTGTGGACAAACGTGCTAAAATAATGGGATTAAACGGATCTGCTTGGGGTATAGCGTCAATAGTTGCACCATTGTTAGGTGGTTTCATTGTTGATCATCTTAATTGGCACTGGGTATTTTTCATTAATTTACCTATTGGGTTAGTGACGATAGCAATGATACAAATTTTTTTCAAAGAAAAGCGAAGAATTATGAGTTCAAAAATAGATTTTTTAGGCAGTATATTATTAATGCTTAGTATTTTATCTATTTTATATAGTTTTCAACGTTGGGGCGATGATGGTATAGACCTGATTGTTTTAATTTCTTTCTTTATATTTATTATGTCGCTTTTATTATTTATTCAATGGGAAAAAAGAGTTGAAGATCCAATTATTTCATTGAAACTTTTTAATAATAGAACATTTGTGATTCAAAATGTAGTAGCAGCATTAATATCTGGATTTTTAATTGGATTTGAAGTTTATATACCAACATGGACTCAAGGAATATTAGGATTAAAAGCATCAATGGCAGGATTTGCAGTAACACCCAGTTCCATCTTATGGATAGCTGGTTCCTTTTTTGCTGGAAGTATGATGGCAGCTTGGACACCAAAAAAAGTTTTATCGATTAGTCTATTTTTTATTTTAGTGGGTGCCATTGCACTAGGTACTTTGCCTATAAATACACCTTTTTATCTTTTCTTTATCATTTCGGCTGTACTAGGGATTGGATTTGGGATTACCATTACAACTACGACAGTTACTGCACAGAGTTTAGTACCACAGGCTGACGTAGGTGTGGCTACATCATTTAATACTTTAAGTCGTACATTAGGACAAACATTAATGATTTCAGTCTTTGGGATCATATTTAATACACAAATGCATAAGGAAATAGTAAAAACACCTGGAACAAAGGACAGCATGATGGATATTTTAATTAATCCGCAAACGGCTAACCAACTACCGCAACATTTAATACCAAAATTACGTGAAGTTTTGTATCAAGGTCTTCATGGGATATATATAGCAGGTATTTTTATTGTAATTCTTGCAATTATTATTAATTTATTCGATAAAAAGACTAAAGATTATTTGCAATAACAGGGTTCGTTTGCTACACTAAAAATAATATAAAACGATTAAGAGGAACTAGTAAAGTAACTAACTATTTCAGCGAGTATATGGGAGTGGAAATATACATAGTTGGTTATTTGAACTCATCCTTGAGTTTTCTCACTGAACGGTAGTAGGTGCGAACGTTATTTCACGTTATGAAAAAGAGTCAGTATTTTATACTGGAATAATAGGTGGTACCGCGGAAAATTCGTCCTATAGAAGTTTATCTTCTATAGGACTTTTTTGTATATATAATCAGAAAGGAAGTAATACACATGGCATATAACCATAAAGAAATCGAACAAAAATGGCAAGCATTTTGGGATGCAAATCAGACATTTAAAACGACTGAAGATCCTGAAAAGAAAAATTATTATGCATTAGATATGTTTCCGTATCCATCCGGGCAAGGACTTCATGTTGGACATCCAGAAGGTTTCACGGCTACAGATATTTTGGCTCGAATGAAGAGAATGCAAGGATTTAATGTCTTACATCCAATGGGATGGGATGCCTTTGGTCTTCCAGCTGAACAGTATGCACTTGATACTGGACATAGCCCTAAAGCATTTACTAAAACGAATACTGATAATTTTAGGCGTCAAATTAAATCCTTGGGACTTTCATATGATTGGAGTCGTGAGTTAAATACGACTGATCCTGATTATTATAAATGGACACAATGGATTTTTGAAAAATTATATGAAAAAGGTTTAGCGTATGAAGATGAAGTTGCCGTTAACTGGAGTCCTGATTTAGGAACTGTTGTTGCTAATGAAGAAGTTATTGATGGTAAAACAGAACGTGGCGGGTACCCAATTGTCAGAAAACCAATGCGCCAATGGGTCTTAAAAATTACTGCTTATGCTGATCGCTTACTTTCAGATTTAGACGATTTAGATTGGCCAGATAGCATCAAAGAGCAACAAAGAAATTGGATTGGAAAATCAACTGGTGCTAGCGTTAACTTTAAAGTCGATCAACATGATGATATAAAAATTGATGTCTTTACGACACGTCCTGAAACTATTTATGGTGTTTCTTATATTATTGTCGCACCAGAATTAGATATAATTGATAAAATTACTATTGATTCTCAAAAGGATGCTGTTAAGGCTTATCAAAAAGAAATAGAAGTTAAGTCAGATTTAGAGAGAACTGATTTAGCTAAAGATAAAACTGGGGTATTTACTGGTTCTTACGCAATAAATCCTGTAAATGGTAAAAAATTACCAATTTGGATTGCTGATTATGTTCTAGCATCGTATGGAACTGGTGCTGTTATGGCAGTACCTGCACATGATGAAAGAGATTTCGAATTTGCAACTAAATATGGATTGGATATTTTACCCGTTATAGAAGGACCTGAAATAACTGATGAAGCAAATACTGAACCTGGTAAATATATTAATTCTGGTTTTTTAAATGGCTTAGTGAAAGCTGATGCTATCGAAAAAGCTATTGCTTGGATGGAAGATAATAACATTGGTGAAAAGAAAACAAATTATAAATTACGTGATTGGTTATTTTCAAGACAACGATATTGGGGTGAACCAATTCCTATTATTCACTGGGAAGATGGCGAAACAACAACAGTCCCTGTAGATCAGTTACCACTTGAATTACCTGAAGCAACGGATATTAAACCCTCTGGAACAGGTGAGAGTCCATTAGCCAACTTAACTGACTGGATTAATGTTGTCGACGAAAATGGGCGTAAAGGTAAACGTGAAACGAATACGATGCCACAATGGGCTGGTAGTTCATGGTACTTTGTTCGTTTTATTGATCCACATAACCCTAATGAAATTGCTGACCATAAAAAGTTAGAAGAATGGTTACCTGTTGACGTTTATGTTGGGGGTGCAGAACATGCTGTGTTACATTTGCTATACGCAAGGTTCTGGCATAAATTCTTGTACGATATTGGCGTTGTACCTACTAAAGAGCCGTTCCAAAAGTTAGTTAATCAAGGGATGATTTTGGGCGATAATCATGAAAAAATGTCTAAGTCTAAAGGTAACGTGGTTAATCCAGATGATATCGTTGAACGTTTTGGTGCGGATACTTTGCGCCTTTATGAAATGTTTATGGGTCCATTAGATGCCTCAATTGCTTGGAGCGAAGATGGGTTAAATGGTTCGCATAAATTTATTGAACGTATTTGGCGTTTAATTATGGATGAAGATAATCAAATTAGCGCAGCTATTGTTGATAAAAATGATGGTGAACTTGATAAGATTTATAATCAAACAGTAAAAAAAGTAACTGAAGATTACGAAGCACTTCATTTTAATACAGCTATTTCACAATTGATGATTTTTGTTAATGAAGCTTTTAAAGTTAAATCGTTAGCTAAAGAACAAGTTGAAGGATTTATTCAATTGATTGCACCAATAGCGCCACACATGGCTGAAGAAGTTTGGTCGTTGTTAGGAAATAAGGAATCAATTAGTTATGCTGCATGGCCAATATTTGATGAAAGTAAACTTGTTGAAAATACAGTTGAAATTGTCTTACAAGTAAATGGTAAAGTGCGTCAACATAGCGTGGTTTCAAAAGATGCAACTAAAGATGAATTAGAAAAAATGGCTTTAAATGATGACAAAATTAAAGAAGAACTTGAAGGTAAAACAATTCGAAAAGTAATTGCTGTCCCTGGTAAGTTAGTTAATATTGTCGCAAATTAAAGCTTTAATTTAAGTAAACGGGGACTACAAAATTATCGATATTTTGTGGTTCCTATTTATTTTTGGTTAAAATTCAAAAAATAAATTGCAACTGAATTTTAAAAGCTATAAAATGGTAAGATTAAGTATGATCAGAAAGTAGGGTACAAAAGTAATGGATGAAGATATCGAAGTAGAGGGCCAAGCAGCTTCTGAACAAAATGACGCTAAACAAAAGATGTTGCAAGGATCAGCTTGGATGACTGCTGGTAGTATTTTTTCAAGAGTTTTAGGGGCAATTTATATTATTCCATGGAATATGTGGTTGGGACCAGATAGATTACAAGCTAATGCACTTTATAGTATGGGTTATAACGTTTACAGTTTCTTCTTAATGATTGCTGTTGCTGGTGTTCCTTCAGCCGTAGCTAAGCAGGTTGCGCATTACAATGCACAAAATGAATATGGTATTGGAAGACGCCTATTTAAATATGGGATGGCTTTAATGGCGATTATGGGTGTAGTCTGTGCAGTAATATTATGGATTATCGCACCATACATTACAAGTGGTGATAAGAATGTGATTCCAGTCTTTAGATCCTTATCTTGGGCATTATTGATTATTCCTATGATGAGTTTAATACGAGGCTTTTTTCAAGGCTATCAGGAAATGGCTCCGTCAGCAATTTCACAGTTCTTTGAACAAATTGCTCGAGTTATTTATATGCTTGCCGCAACTTTTATCATCATGAAAATTAGTCATGGTAGTTATATTACAGGTGTAACGCAGTCAACTTTTGCGGCTTTTATTGGGGCCTTAGGCGGAATGCTAGTTTTAGTATGGTATTTTTATCGTCGAAAACCAGAATTGGATCGATTAGTTGCCAATAGTGATAATAAGTTAACAATTTCTACCAAACAAATTATTAAAGAAGTTATCAGGGAATCTATTCCTTTTATTATTATTGGCGCTGCCATTACGATTTTTGGATTGATTGATCAGTATACCTTCTTTGGTATTATGAGCCATGTTACAAACTACTCACGAACGATTCAAAATGAACTGTGGGCATTATTTAGTTTTAATGCTAATAAATTAGTTATGATTATTATTTCTATTGCGTCTGCCATGTCTATTACAGCTATTCCGTTATTATCTGAGGCATATACAAGAAATGATAAAAAGGCTTTGAGTGAACAAACTTCTGACACCTTACAATTGTTCTTTTTCGTAATGTTACCTTGTGCCTTAGGGATGGCAGCTGTTGCTCACCCACTATATGTTGTTTTCTATGGGTATGATCCAGTTGGAATCTATGTTTTACAATTTTCAGCGTATGAATCAATCTTCTTAGGATTATTCACAGTTGTTTCTGCTATTTTACAAGGTGTTTATCAAAATAAAAAAGCAATTATATATTTTGTCGTTGGAGTGGTAGTTAAATTAATTGTTCAATATCCATTAGTAGCTTGGTTAGGTGCCTTTGGGCCATTAGCAGCTACAGGGATCGGGATGGGCGTAAGTTCATGGCTAATGATTCGCTCATTACACAAAATGTTCCATTTAAATGTAAAATTAATACAAACAAGATTAAATAAAATGATGCTTTATGCACTAATAACATTTTTTACCGCATTTATAGTAGTAAAAATTGCTTATCTATTTTTACCAATAGACAGCCGAATTAGTGCAATTATCACAATTATTGCTGCCGCTGGATTAGGTGGCTACATATATATTTACTTCAGTTTAAAAACAAGATTAGCCGACAAAATATTGGGCGAACGGGTTGCTGGATTACGCCGTAGATTGAGAATTAAGTGAGGTTTAATTTAAAATGAGAATTGATAAATTTTTGACGGAAACGCAATTTGGTACAAGAAGTGATGTTCGAAAAATTATTAAACAGAAGAAAGTGATTGTTGATGGCGAGTTAATCACTAGCATTAAACTTCAGGTTAGTCCATCAAAATCGGTTATTCAGGTAGATGGTGATGTAATTCACTATCAAAAATATTATTATTATCTTTTAAATAAACCAGCAGGTGTGTTAACGGCAACTAAAGATAGGAAACAAAAGACAGTGATGGATTTGTTCAATAGCGTCGATTATCGGGATGATTTATTTCCAGTTGGACGGTTGGATAAGGATACAACTGGACTATTGCTTATTACAAATGATGGACAATTAGGTCATCAGATGTTGTCACCAAAACATCATATCGATAAAGTGTACTTTGCTAAAGTTGATGGGCAAGTGACTACTGACGATGTGATTAAATTTGAAACCGGATTGCTATTAAAAGATGGGATGCAAACTAAACCTGCAAAATTAATTGTTGAATCTTATAATAGTGATTCAAATATCTCAGAAGTTTTAATTACGATTACTGAAGGTAAGTATCATCAAATCAAACGAATGTTTGGAGCTATCGGTATGAAAGTTATCAGACTTGAACGTAAAAAAATGGCTACTTTAGAGTTAGAACCAACGCTATCGTTAGGCCGCTATCGTGCTTTAACAGATGAAGAAATTGAATCAATCAAATAGAAAATTGTTGGCGTAACTAGCCAGCAATTTTTTATTATTTTATTTGTTTTTGATGTTCCTTTATTGAGTAGTAAGGTCTATCAATATATCTAACTGAATACGCTTTTAAATACCGATTATTAAAATTTTGTGATAAAATGGGCTTACTAATATTTTAGGAGGAATTCAAATGAGTATAGATTGGAAAGCAGAAGTTGAAAAGCGTCAAGACGCCTTATTAGAAGATTTATTTGCAATGTTAAAAATTGAAAGTGTTCGTGATGAATCAATTGCAACAACTGAAGCACCTTTAGGTCCAGGACCTAAAGCTGGGTTAGATAAATTCTTAGAAATTGGAACGCGTGATGGTTTTGAAACATTAAACCTTGATGGTTTAGCCGGACATATCGAATTTGGTGAGGGGGATGAAACGTTAGGTATTTTAGCTCACGTTGACGTTATGCCTGCTGGTAACGGTTGGGATACTGATCCATTCACACCAGTCGTGAAAGATGGTCGAATTTATGCTCGCGGTGCCTCAGATGATAAAGGACCAGGAATGGCTGCATATTATGGTTTAAAAATCATTCAAGAATTAGGATTACCAGTTTCTAAAAAAGTTCGATTTATTATTGGAACGGATGAAGAAAGTGGTTGGAGAGGAATGACTCATTACCTTGAAAATATGCCTGAACCTGATTTTGGATTTTCACCAGATGCATTTTTCCCAATCATTAATGGTGAAAAGGGAAATATTACTTACTTCTTAAACTTTAAAGGATCAAATGGAGATAAGGATCAATTGCTTGAATTTGATGCTGGCCTCCGTGAAAATATGGTTCCTCGCGATGCTAAAGCTGTTATTAAAACAGAAGACGGCGCTGAGATGGAAGAAGTATTTAACGATTTTATTGCTGCTAATATTGTTACAGGTAAAATGGAACGCAATAATGATATTGTGACTATCTCGATGGTAGGAAAAGCAGCCCATGCACAAGAACCTAAAAATGGAGAAAATGCCGGAACTTTCTTGGCATTATTCTTGAACCAATTTAATTTTGGTGGGGATGCTGCTAACTATCTTCGTTTGGCTGCTGATTACTTACACAGAGATTCACGTATGAACAACTTTAGTATTGCCTTCACTGATGATATCATGGGCGATTTAACGATGAATTCTGGAATTTTCACATTTAAAGCTGATAAAGGTGGACAAATTGCCTTGAATTTCCGCTTCCCTAAAGGTATGACGGAAGTAGATATTAAACGTGGTCTTGAAAATGTAACAAATGAAATGAATGTTGTAATTGAAGCAGGTAGGTTACAAGGACCTCATTACGTTTCACCAGAAGATCCTTTGGTTAAAACATTATTAGGTGTTTATACGAAACAAACTGGCGAAAAAGCTGAAGGTTTAGTCGTTGGTGGTGGGACGTATGGTCGTCTCCTAAAACGTGGTGTTGCTTTTGGTGCAATGTTCCCAGGTGTACCTGATACAATGCATCAGGCCAATGAATTTATTCCTTTAGATGACGTGCTGAAAGCTGCTGCCATATATGCTGAAGGAATATACGAATTGATCAAGTAAATAATTAATTTTATATACTTGTATGATACTAATATACATTTAGGATGGCTTTTTTTAAAAGATTTATCATCTTTAAAGTATCGTTAATATGTAATCATTTGTAAAAAATAATGTAACCTATACCCCTAATGTTGAAAAACGTTAGGGGTATTTTTATGATTAAATTTCCACTTTAATACAAAATTTAAACCGTTTAAACATAGTTAATGGGAACTAAATTGAAGACGTAAGTTAGTAAACAGTATGGTATCAGTAGAAGCGTATTTTCAGTCTTCGTCACAATATTTGAATTAAAACTTCAAAATATTATGTAAGCGATTAACATGGTGTTATAATAATTCTGGTTCAAAGTTTGTTTTTAGTTTACTATGTATCAGATTATATTCAATTTGTTCGTGGATAGAATGAAAAATAGTCACTTTTATGAGGTGGTCAAATGAAGTTAGTAGTAGATAATGTATCAAGAGGAAGTATTCTAAAAGACGTTTCTTTTTATCTCAATCAAGGAGATAAAATTGCTCTCGTTGGTTTAAATGGATCAGGAAAAACAACCATTCTGAATATTATGATGGAGTTATTAATGCCATCAACGGGGAAAATAATTAAAACTAATGTTAAATTAGCGACTGTTTTTCAAAACAATGTTCTTGATGATGATTTGACCGTTATTCAAAACTTACGTTTCAGAATTAAAAATAAAGAAAAAATAAAAAGTATTCAGGAAAAAATGAAAAACTTGAACATCAATGAGTCCTTAAAGTATTCTAGCTTATCTGGTGGGCAGAAACGTATTGTTAATTATTTAAGAGCGATTGCTGTAGAGCCGAATTGCTTACTATTAGATGAAATGTCAGCTGGAATTGATGTTGATATACGTCAATTAATTTGGAATGATCTTGATGAGTATTTAAAAGAGAATAATTGTGGTGTGTTATTTACTACTCATCTATTAAGCGAATTAGAAAATGCCAATAAAATTATTTTCGTATCAAATGGAACTGTTAAATATTTTGGAGAAATGGTTACATTTATGAATAAAATTTCAAAAGTTAAATTAATTTTGAATAAAACTGAAGATGATAGGTATTTTAATACGTCTGCAGAAGCAGTGAGATTTATTGAAGATAATCATTTGATAAATGAAAACTTTGAAATAAGAAAGGCAACCTATACTGACTTATTTAAAAATATGGAGGAAGGAATTTAAGGATGAATAAACAGTTTATTCAAAGAAACATTCTAATTTTCATAAAAGATAAAGTTGGTATCTTTTTTTCATTTTTAGGTATGGTTATAAGTCTTGTAATTTATATATTTTTTCTTCGCTCTAATTTAGTCGATTCTTTGGCTGGAATTAATCATAGTGAACAGTTTATTGATACATGGATGATTTCTGGGTTGATTTCTATTGTCTCAATGACTAGTACACTAATCGCATTTGGTCAAAAACTGGAAGATAAAAAGAATAAGAGATTAGATGATTTTATTGTTAACAGTCAAATAAAAAGTAGTACAATTAATCAATTGTATACTTTGACGTCAGTCATGGAAGGTATTGTGTCGACATTTATTTTCTCATTAATATGTTATGCGTATCTATCTCTAACTTATCATTATAATGCTTATAATGTAACATTTTTTGTAGTATTTCTATTTAATGTTTTACTAATTGTATTTTCAAGTTTACTGTTTTCATTGGTGACAGATTTTTTAAATACTACGTCTAGTTTTTCATCATTGTCAGCAATTGTTGGTACTATGTCCGGTTTTCTTTCAGGAACTTATATTGTTTATGGGGATCTTCCAGCTTTTATGCAGCATACTTTAAAATTGTGGCCTGGTTATCAAATCGCAGCTATTGCACGCTATGAAAGTATTAAAAATATCAGGATAGGAAATAACTCTATTTTGTTCTCGTCACTAGGAATTAGTTCTGATTTTTTGCAAGCTATACTTATAACGATTATATTTGGAATACTACTAATAATTATTTCAATATTTACAAATGTTTATCATAAAGATTGATTTTAATTTGAAAAAAAGAACCTTATGTTACCTATATGTTAATATCAGTTCTGCTAATTTCAAAGAGTTGATTATAAAGAAAATTAATAAATAGAGGATGAAAACAAATCAAAAAGAGATACTCGAGGGTGGCGATTAAAATATTCGTTCAATGCAACGAAATTTAAATAAAAATTATACAGCTTATTTTGGTATTCTACCTAGCGATGGTATTTATGGAACGAGAAACATATGTTTACACGCTAAAAGAAACAAAATAAATAATTTCTATGTTTCAAATATGTCAACGGGATGGAGTGGAAACTTAGGGTTCCCAATGCCTGAGGGTTGGGACTTTGATCAATTTACTGAATATACGCATGGTGGAGTTGATATTGATCAAGTCTCTTCATCAGGTAAGGATTTAGGCTGTAAGAATTTTGATGTATCGGAGGATATATCTGTAAATAAGGTGACACATCGATTTATTAAATCAGTGCAAATGTTAAATTCTTTTAAAGATATAACATTTGAAATGGGAAAAACATATGGTCCTACGGTTCTTCCAGGGATAGATGCATGGCTTACAGTTAAAGATAGTTGGAGTGTAGAGACAGGAAATTCATCTTCTCCATTTACCATTCACAATGGTAAATGGAGAGTTCTTTTCAAAATGATATAGCTGATATAATGAAGATTAAATATGGTGTTATTAATTATTTAGATACCATGGGAATAGTTAATCGTATTGCGGGTAATCTCCAAAACGGGATGTTAATAATGGGAGTTGCAACAAGGGCAGAAGAACCTTGGCAAATTGGTATGAAGATAACGTATAATGAATCATATACAGAGGGTGATGAAAGTAATAAAATATCAGATACGATTGAAATTTATTATAAGCAACCAGTGGTTAGTCCCATATATCCCGAAGTTTCGTATAATTATGTTTATGATATAGTTAGTGGATTGGAAATTGTCGGAGCATGGATTGTTATTGGTCAGCGGTTATCATGGCTGTAGCGTTTGTTGCTTCTATACCAGAATTATTAGTAGCAGCTCCAGCAGTTGCTGCTTTTGGACTTTTGGTTGATACATTGCCACAAGAATAAAGAATATAGGAGATAATATAGATGGCAATTCCAGCAATGCTAACGGTGTTATTATTTGTGTTTATGATGAATTTATATCTTACTCTTTCTATAGTAAGGATAAAAAAGTCAATAAATAATGGTAATAAAAAGATTGAGAAAGAAAAAGATAGATTAAAAGAATTTAGAGGAGATAAATAATGAGCGAGCCTAATTTATTTATTATTTTATTTGTATTATTTTTAATCTTTATCGTACAATTTGTATATTTTTTAAATATTAAAAATAAATTGCTTGAATTATCGTATGAAATAACTAAAATTAGGGAAGAATTACTAAACATAACAATTGTTAAAGTTTTGAATTTAGAAAAAAAATTAAAAGATAAAGAATAAATGTATGATAAAAAACAAGGTATTCAGATATATTTCTGATCCCCTTGTTTTTTATCTAAAGTAGGTAGACAACAAACTGAATAGTTTAGTGTCTATACTGAGTATGTAGTATAATTACTACGATAAGTTAGTCTTAAAACTTAGACATTAAACAACTACATAAATAAAGCGTAGATATGAATGTGTATCAACGTTATTTAATATATTTTTGAAGGAAAGATAGAAACTGGAATGAGAAAAGCATTAGTTAAACATTTACATTTTAATGATACAGTTGCTTATTGGACAGCACATACGATTGTTTTTATTTACCTGTAAGGAGATGAACTAATGCAAATACAACCTATTTTTTGGGCAATTATCGCGATATTAATAACAGTTTTCTTTCCTTCACGCCAATGGTTAGAACGACATCATTTAGATTATTTTATTCTTGTTACGTACGTAATAATATTAATAGTAATGGTTGTAGCCATACCTTATAGAAAAAGTACTGGCTTGAATGAGATTTATATTGTGAGTGCTTTTATCATCTATGAACTAGGCTATTTATTTATATATAAAAGATTAAAAAAATAAATTAACGTGAGAAAAAATTGTAGAAGAACATTTCTACAATTTTTTATTTGATTAGATAATTTAAAAAGCAAACTCTTTAATAATTAAGGAGTTTGCTTTTTTGTTAAACAGAGTGTATTAAATCAGGTATTGATCTACCATATTTTATTAGCTTGGTATAAATATCAGGGTCTGTATGAGGTAGGTCTTTCCTGTCTGTATATATATAATTACCGAACGGGTCTGTATAGACGATACAATATACACAGTGCCTAGACATGCCCATATCAGGTAACGGATAGCTCATCGTTATTGGTTCACTTGCTAAGGCGAGAATCCTAGGGGTACCAAAATCATTGTGGTTTTTAAAAAACTGCTTAAAATCAGGTAACACGACAGAACTTTCATTCATAGTAGGAATGATGATAACATCATGAATAACATAATTTGAATAGTTTGTAATGGTTACCTGAGGTATCCCTGTTTCAGTAGAGTAAGAACTAGCAGATGCCGTAATACGCGATGATATTTGAATAATATTTTTTTGCCTTTCATATTGTTCTTGACGCTTACTTATTTTATTGCTGTTGTGAGAAAGAAATAGCACTAAATATTGCGGCGGAGGCAGCAAAAATGGCTGGTAAAGTCGCAACGAAAGATTGTAAATAAGTCATAGTATTTTTTCTCCTTTTTAAATAGTATATGAAACATATTCATTTTATTAATTAAAAAATCCAACTCGTAAATAAATACGAATTGGATCAATATATACGGTAAATTAGATGTTAACCACACAAAAACCACATAAAAGTTGGTTAAACGATGGTATATCAATGATAACAATGCGCCTGACAGGAATCGAACCTGCACTTGGAAACCCAAACAGCGATCTGAACGCTGCGCGTCTGCCAGTTCCGCCACAAGCGCAAAATAAATTACTTTGAAAACTCAATAACAGTACCGTAGCCATGTAAAACTAAGAATCTTGGGGCAATCGTTACACGAACAGTTTGTGGTTCGAAATGAACGTTAATAATCCCGTCGCCACCTTTATTAATTGCGCGTTCTGCTAGTTCTGCTTGGACACGATCATATAAGGTATCAAAATCATCTACACGATCAATTTCATCGGCTTCTAGTACAATCTTGGCTGTCGCATTAACGATGCCTTTAATAGCATAAGAACGGTTAACATCTCCGGTTGTTAAGAACATATAAATCACTCCTTGAGTAATAGTTTAAGATAAAAATGCTAGATTGACAAGGATTAAAAAAACTAGCCTCAAGAGTTAGTCTCAACTAGGCTAGTTTTGTAGGTTACATGAAGATACGGTAGTTACGTTTATTAATTGAAATTAATTCTTTAGCCTTACTCTTTGAACTGAATTTAAGTAAATTTTTGATTAAACGTTCTAATTTTTCGTCATCTTTAGAAACTTTTTCAAAAATATCATTGTCAATCTTTATTGTTAGATCTTCCTTTTTGCTTGGAACCTTAAATGTTTTAGAAGTTTCATCGCTTGTGATGAAGTTTTTCTCAAGATCTGCTAATAAATTTTTGCTCATATGTTTTCTTCCTCCAGTTTCTTACTATATTAATCATAACACCTAGATGACTAAAATCATAGGAAATGAAAAAAGATAAAAATGTTATTAAGAGAATTAGATAATAATTTTGCTTTATAAATCTAATTTTGAAAGTATTGCAGGGATGTCGACTCCATCAGGGCTTTTTAAGATTAGCGATTGTTTATCAGTGAAATTAAATTTTTCCAATAATTTTTGATTTACTTCTTCTTGTTCGTATTTCAGCGTTTGTACATTGGTAAACTGTTCAGATTTAAAAGATTTAAGCAGGGCTTTTAATAAATGTGTCGCGATACCTTGTTGTTCTTCGTTTTTCGAAACTAATAATAGACCAATCCAAACGGATTGAACTTCAGGATAATCTGTTAAAAAATCAATCATAGCTACTAATTTATCTGCTTTGAAGAAGCCCAGTGTCCATTTTTGATCACTTTTAACTGACAACGGGATCGAAGTTAAATCAGATTTTATTTCTTCAATGGCTAAATCTTGTTTACCTTGGAGTTTTAGGTAAGTAGATTGACTTTTTTCTAATTCTAACATTTGAGTTAGATCTTTTTCGGTTAACTCTCGAACCACGTAGGGGGCACTAAAAATAGAAATCCTTTTTAATAACATACTGAAAACCTTCTTTATTTCAAATTTTGTAGGTAAAACGCTAACATCTAATACAATTTTAATGATATACTGTAACTACAAATAAAAGATATGGGGTGGCAAATATGGAACAAGAATATAAAAATATTTTAGTCCCAGTTGATGGATCAGATTCAGCTGAAAAAGCATTAAAGCGTGCAGTAGAAAGTGCTAAAGCAAACCATGCACATTTAGATATTTTAAACGTAATTGATACGCGTCAATTTTCTGTAAGTTTTTCAGGAATGATGGATGGGGGCGGTTCAATCGTCTATCAGACTTTTGAAGATACAGAAGCATATATGAATGAATTAAAAGAAGATATTGTAAAAAATGGGTTTACAGATGTTGATATTCATATTCGTTTTGGTAGTCCTAAAACAGTAATTGCCAAAGATTTTATTGAAGATCATCATTCAGATTTAATTATCATGGGTCAATCTGGCTTGAAGGCAGTGGAAAGAATGTTAATGGGTGCAGTTACAAATTACGTTACTCGTTTAGCACCTTGTGATGTCTTAGTTGTTAAATAATAAAGAGGGTTGCGTAATTTAGCAACTCTTTTATTATTTATAGGACTAACTCAGTATAAAGTAAAAATGAATTAAAAAATAGTCATATTAGATTAAAAGAGAGAAGGGGTACTGGTGGAAATAGGTTTATATTTAGTTATGGCAATTTTGATTATTTATAATGTTAAGTTGTCTCTACAATTAACTAAAGTGCGTCAAGCTAATGTTAGAACTGTGGACTCACTAGGTCCTGAAGAGACTAAAATATTAGCAGACTACGCAATTGAGAAACGAAAATGGCAAGTCCTTGGCAATGGAATGTTCTTTTTAGCTCTCGTTTGCGCTTTTATTGGAACAACAATAGAAACGAGTTATTTTGTAACACTTTATGTTGTAACAATGATTGCTGTGAATCGTTCAAGAATAAGAGTCAATAAGCTGTTATTATTAGATAATTAATGTTGCATTAAAAGTCTATATCTTAAATTAAAGAATTCACAAAAGTTAGGTATAAGTAACCTAATTTTTGAGGAACTTAATATTTGGGAAAGGCTTATTTTTTTTAAATGAATAAATGTTGTGACATGTTAGCTGATCTTAGAGAGAATTTCGTATGTGTAGTGGTGCCATCCAGATGACTAACTTTATAAAAAGTAGTTTAGCATGGTAAAACAGATTTTTTAAATTAATGGTTAATAAATAGTAAAGATTCTTACTGAGCATCAATGTTTTTAAGTAACTATGATATTCTAAAATTAAGCGAAATTCCTGGAGGGTTATTGTGAAACGATTTAAATATTATTCAATTTCCTTGTTAAAGGGATTAGCGTCTTTAATTATTCTTTTAGCAATTGGAAATTTGATAGGTCCATCTAATTGGCGGTTATTAATTAATTATTATTTAATTTTGAATTTTTTAACTTTTTATCCATATAATCTCGAGTTAAATGGATTAAATAAAAAATTAGTGCAAAAAGTTAAAATTGACGAGGTAGAGGAACCACACTCTAGACAAGAAATGAATACACGTAAAGTATCAACTGAAAATTTAACGCGCTTATTAATTTATGTCATGCAATTTGCAGGGTTAATCCTAATTGCTCCTGGTCAATTCATGTATTACTATTTAATCAAAAATTGAATTTTAATGATATCTCCACTGTTGATTAGATGACAGTGGGGATATTTTTTTAGAAAATTATTTGACAAAAGAATCAAAAACACATATAGTCATAATATCGTTAATGAGGTTAACGGAACGAATAATCGTTAATGCCATTAACTAAAAAGAGAGGGTGGATAATTTTGTTCAAAGAATTTATGTCAAAGAATAAGAGGTCAGTTGCGTATATCGCAATTGCATGTTTAATTCCAAGTTTAATTGCATATGGAACCTATAAGTTAGTTTCAAGTAAGCAACAAATGGACACAGGAAATTTAAAAGTAGCTATTATAAATAACGATGAAGAAGCATCATTTAATGGAAAATCAATTGACGTTGGTAAGGAAGTTACTAAAATTCTTAAAACCAATAAACAAGCCAAATGGGAGTTTGTTAGCGCAGAAACTGCGAAAAAACATTTAGATTCAGGCGATTATACAATGTCAGTTACATTGCCAAGTAATTTTTCAAAAAACGCAACAACTGCACTTGATGAAACGCCAAAAGTGAGTTTGTTAAAAACAAAACAATCAGATACAAATAACTATGTTTCGCAATTGATTACAAAACAGGTTGCAGAACAATTGAAATCACAAGTTTTAACTAATATCCAAAAAGCGTATGATTCTGCATTACTTGGTTCCGTTAAACAATTAGGTTCAGGTGTTAAAGAAGCCTCAACTGGTGTAAAAACGTTAAATAAAGGAACCGTTAAATTAAAAAATGGTAGTAAAGAAGTTACTAGAAATTTAAATACATTGGCAACAAGTATGGTGACCTTTGATAAAGGTAATCAGACATTAAAAACAGGATTAAATACTTATACAACTGGGGTTGATACTTTAGCTGATGGTGTAAATACCTATACAACTGGTGTAGGTACACTGGTGAATGGTAATAATCAATTAGCCTCAGGAATTAATACACTTGTTGCTAGTGCACCAACCTTATCAAATGGTGTGACTCAATATGTTGATGGGAATAAAACATTAGATGCGGGACTTTCTACGTTGCAAACTGGCGGATCTACATTAGCAGCTGGTGTAGGCACGTTAGCAACTGGTGCAACTACATTAAATTCGAACTCGAATGATTTAAATAATGGTGCGAAAACATTAGCTGCAAGTATGTCAGGTAGCCAATCGTTACCGATGGCGGTAGCAGGTTTAACAGCATATTCAACTGGTATTAAAACTGGTGTAACTCAAATTCAAACAAGATTAAAATCTCGTAGCGAAATTATTAATCATATTCCTGAAATAATTCAACAAATTAAAGATACAAAGCAAGGATCAAAAGAATTAAAAGCTGAACTTGAAGAAATTTCAGGATCAATTGAAACATTACAAGCATTACCTGGATTAGTAACAAAATTGATGGCGGCAGGGGATAAATTAACAACTGTTCAAACTCAAATGAATGCAATTAATTCAGATACAACACAAAAGATGTTTAGTTTGACATTAGCTAAAGGTCAGGCATCGACTTCTAACAAGAAGGTTCGTACGATGATTAATGACTCAACAACAATGAGCCAAAAAGAAAAAGACACTGTTTTACAACAAATCACAAAAACAGATACAGCAATAACAACTGTTGGTACAAATATAACTGGGGTAAGTAAAAATTTAACAGATACAAAAGCGATGTTAGAGGCAGTGATGAGTGATGTAGGTGGCTTAATGGCTGAATTTAAATCAACAATGGGTGATGTAGATCTTAAAGCCATGTTGGAAAAATTTGCTAAAATTTCGACACAAGCAACTGCATTATTGAGTAATACTGATACCTTGACGAGCGATTCAATGATTGGTCTTTTAGGTGATACAAAAGACTTGAGTGATCAAATTGATTCATTAGTGATAGCATCAAATGCTAATGCACAAGTTGCTGGTAAATTAAATGCTAGTGTTAATGGTGCTGGTGTTGATGTTACAAGTGAAAAAACAATTAATGCAACAATTAAGAATTCAATCATGACAGGTAGTATTAACAAATTGTCAGCTGGTATCTTAGGATATACAGCAGGAACAGGACAAGTAACTGATGGTATTAATCAATTAAATAGTAATGTACCAACTTTAATAACAGGTGTTACTGCTTTAAGAGCAGGATCGCAAAAACTTGTTACAGCAGGTGGACAACTTGAGGCAGGAACACAAACGTTAGTTTCAGGTGGTACACAATTGAAAGCAGGATCTGATAAGCTTGTTAGTGGTGGTACACAATTGACAACTGCTAGTACACAATTGACAGATGGAAGTTCGAAATTAAAAGCGGCAAGTACACAATTAACAGATGGTGATACACAATTGGCAGCTGCTAGTCCTCAATTAGTTGATGGCTCACAAAAATTAGCTGATGGGTCTAAACAAGTAACATCAGGATTGGATACAGCTAATGATGGTGTAACATTATTAAATACTAAATTAGCAGCAGGAGCATCACAGGTTGGTAATATCAATTCATCTCCAAAAAATGTGGCTCAATTCGTTGAACCTGTTAAAACAGAAACTGAAAGTGACAATCTCGCTAAAACTTTGAAAAATACATTTGCCCCATTAGTGATTGTTTTATCATTATTTGTCGGTGCAATTGTAACTCAATTAATTTTATTCAGATACCGTAAGAAGAATGAATTATCACAAAACTGGTTACAGAACCTTTTCCTAATGTTATTTATTTCTGTTATTCAAACAGCAGGAGTTCTCTTATTAACATTATTCTTTAGTGTAACAATTGAACATCCAATTAGTTTCGTAATCTTTACGTTCTTATCGGGAATAATCTTTACTCTTTTATGTGTGGTAATTGACGAACTCCTTGGAACAATGGGTATTCTCTTATCTTTAGCATTACTACTCGTACAATTAGTGATTACAGGACAAGTTATTCCAAATACGATGTTATCAAATGCTTATCAAGTATTTGCAGAGTTCTTACCTGTTACACATGTATTAAATGGCTTCACATATGCAATTAATAGCCAAGGTTCTGGTATGATTGGTTCAGTGCTTGCATTACTTGTTACAGCCGTAGTACTGGGTGTGGTTTGGACGTTTGTAAATCGTAAACAATTAACGGTATCAACTGAAAAAGAAAAATAGAGATACAGTTGATTAGATATAGTAATTAACCGCGTTTTATGCTAAATTTAACTGTAGGTAGAACATGCAGAGGAGAATTAGCAATGACAACAACTAAGTTAATGGATGACTATATTAGTATGTATTTAGGAACTTTTAAGAATGTGGAAGGATTCATTTCACAACCTACTAGTGAGTTTAATTTATCTTTTGAACAATTCTTGATTTTAAAAGATATCCATAGCACTGAAGATATAAGCATGGTTGATATCGCTAAAAAAAGAAATGTTTCAAGGAGTGCAATTGCACGCCAATTAAACGTACTAAAACAATTAAGATACATCTATCAAGAACAAGACACAGTTGATAGAAGAAGAATAAACCTACGCTTGTCTGATCAGGGTGCAAAAGTAGAACGAGTTGTGACTGAGTCAATTAAGAAACGGTTTGATACTTGGGTAAATGTTTTAGGTGAAGATAAGGCAGTTCTACTGCTTAGTTTAATGAAAGAATTCGGGCAAAAAATAATGGTAGACAGAAAATAAAATTCTGTGTACCATTTTTTGCTTGAAAGTGTTGTATGCGTTTTCTATAAGTAGTATATTAGTTTAATATACTACTTAAAAAAATAATTGTTTTTTAAGGATTAAATTAATACCAAATGAAATCATTATTGGAGGAAGAATATGACAAAAATTATTGCAATTAACGCAGGTAGTTCAAGTTTAAAATTCCAATTATTTAGCATGCCAGAGGAAACTGTTATTGCTAAAGGATTGATTGAAAGAATTGGACTTAAAGACTCAATTTTAACGATTAAATATGGTAACGGAAAAAAATATGAAGATGTATTAGATATCGACAATCATTCAGTAGGTGTACAGTTATTACTTAAATTATTGCTTCAATTGGATATTATTGCTGATTTTAATGAAATTTCCGGTGTTGGACATCGCGTTGTTGCTGGTGGTGAATATTTCAAAAAATCAACATTAGTAAATGCCGATACAATTGCAAAAATTAATGAATTATCTGAATTAGCACCATTACATAATCCAGCTAATCTTTTAGGTATCCAGGCATTTGAAGAAATCTTACCAGATGCAGTAAGTGTCGCTGTATTTGATACAGCCTTCCATCAGACGATGCCAGAAGAAAGTTACATGTACAGTGTACCTTATGAATGGTATGAAAAATATGCCGCAAGACGTTATGGTGCTCATGGGACAAGCGTTCGTTATGTCGTCTCAGAAGCCGAAAAACTAATTGATAAAGACCCTAAAGAGTTAAAATTAATTACATTACATTTAGGTGCAGGAGCATCAATTACAGCTACAGTTGGTGGTAAATCAATTGATACATCAATGGGCTTTACACCACTTGCTGGAATTACCATGGCAACACGTTCAGGTGATGTAGATGTATCGTTAGTTGCTTACATGATGAGACAATTAAAAATTACTGATATAGATGAAATGATTAATATTTTGAATCGTGAATCTGGGCTAGTTGGTATTTCAGGGATTTCTCCTGATATGCGTGATGTTAAAGCTCAATTAGGAAAAAATCCTCGTGCTGATTTAGCTGTTAAAATCTATGTTCAAAATATTATTAAATATATTGGTCAATACATTGCAGAAATGCAAGGGGTTGATGGTATTATTTTCACTGCTGGTCTTGGTGAGAATGATCGGATTGTACGTCGTCGCGTTATTGAACATTTAGCATATTTAGGTGTTGGCTTTGATGCTGAAAATAACGAAAAAATGGGTGAACAGGTTATGCTTAGCACGCCAGAGTCTGCCGTTAAGATTTTTGCGATACCTACTGATGAAGAATTAGTTATTGCACGCGATGTTCAATCATTAATGTAAAAATAACCATTTAAAATAGTAGCTTAAAATAAGAGGGATATCACATTGTGATGTCTTTTTTATTTTGTAACATAACGGTAATATTTAAAGGGTTAACAAGTTATTAAAAAAGTGTTAAATTAGACATTATAAATTATTATTACTGACAACAAGTTGTTGTCATCATTCGGAGGCGTAACTTAATGAGTAGGTGTAAACTTGATATTATGAGTGAGTATCAAGCAGCGATGCAAAAACTTGCTGATCTTAGAAGTAACATTGGAAACAGACAACAATCATCAATTCGAGATAGCTTTTTCCAAGAGGAAAAATCGCTTGAAAGAGAATGTTCTGAACTGAATATTCTATTAGAAGCTATCGATGTTGCGGAAGATTAATCCTACTTTTTGAGAAATAAAAGTAGTAAAAAACGATTAAATTCATAATTGAATTTAATCGTTTTTTTTGTTCCTATTTAAATTAATTAGTTTGTAGATTCCGAAGAACGAAACGATTAATAAGATGATACCAACTACTGTAGCAAAAATATCAACTGTTGCTGCAACTTCCGCCCAAGCATTCCCAGCAAATGCCCCAAGATAAATGAGGACAGTATTCCAAATTAATGTTCCAAAAAAGGTTAATGGAATAAAAAAACGTAATTTACATTTCGTAATTCCAGCGGGAATAGAAATTAAACTTCGAACAATGGGAACAAAACGGCCTATGAAAATAGCACGATTTTCATATTTTACAAAAAATTCAGTCGCTTTTTCAATATGGATAGGTTTTAGACCAAGCCAAGAACCATACTTACTGGCGAAAAATTGATTTAAACGTTCTGTACTTAAAAAGCGACCGATCGAATATAAGATTAAAGCCCCGATAGTCGCCCCAATAGTGGCAGAAATAATTAAACCAATTGGTGTAAGAGAACTTGAGAGCGTCATAAAACCTGCAAATGTTAAAATGATTTCAGAAGGAATTGGTGGGAAAATGTTTTCAATGGTGATCAGTAACGCAACACCTAGATAGCCATGTTGGCCGATTAAGTCAATTATGGTTTCTTGCATTTAGGCACCCCTTTTATTTAATAATTAAAGCATATCATGAGCCAAAGAAATAAAGTAATGAAAAAGGATTAGCTTAATAAAAATTAAATAATTTTCGTATTCAGAGTTAAATTTGGTACAATTGAAGAAAGAATAAGACGATTTAAGGTGGTAAAAATGAAAATTGAAGAATTACACAAGGTAGAATTAGATTTAATCCGGGAAGTCGTTGAAATTTGTCAAAAAAATAATATAAAGTATTTTATGATTGGTGGCAGTTTATTAGGTGCGGTCAGACATCAAGGGTTTATTCCATGGGATGATGATGTCGATATTGGAATGGTAAGGGATGACTACGATCGATTCTTACAAATCGCTCCCCAAGAGATTAGCCAGCCTTATTATTTTCTACAAACTGATCAAAGTGATCCAAACTATGCATTTGGATATGCAAAACTACTTGATGAATCTATTCATGTTGAAGAGAAAAGAAATATTAATGACGCTAGAAAAGGTGTTTTTGTAGATATTTTTCCTTTTGATAAAGTCCCAACAGGTGATGTCGAACGATCTATTCAACAATCAAAATATCGATATCTTAACGCGAAAATTCTTTTATTGAGCAATTATCGTTTAATGGATACTGAAATTAACGCAAAGATTAGAAAATTACAACCTGATCAAAGTCGTAAAACCAAAGAGTATAAAGAAAAAAGAGACGAACTAGTAAGAACCTATAATCAAGATGACACCATTTCAGAATATAAAAATTTAGCTTCACAATACTCATATGAAAAAGAATTACTATCAGAAAAGGAATTAGCAGCCGTGATTCAAGTTCCTTTTGAGAACCTTACGGTAACTATTTTAAGGGCATATGATGCAATTTTAAGCCGTTTATATGGTGATTATTTACAATTACCGCCTGAAAGTAAACAGATTGAAAAGCATATTGAAAAAGTGACTATTTTAGATCGAAATGATTTTACTTTTGATAATGAAATTGATTGATTTTATGACGTAAATGAGATACGTTTAAAGATGACAAATGGAGGTGCTTTCATATGGATAGAAAATCAATTATTGACGAGCGGTTGCTTAACCGGGAATTTACAATTGACAGTAAAAATATTCATGGCACGGTCGAGTTTTTTGGTATCTACTATCATTATTTTAGTGATGAAACATTAGTAAGTGGAGATGTTGTTCGAATCATTAAAACACATGTTGAAGGGTTAGACGTTAAAAAAATATAAAGGTGGTTAAATTATTATGTTGGGACTTTTAGTCGTTATTATTATTGTTATATTATTGGTCATGATTTTACCAGCAACTATCCGAATTATTAGACAACCGCATCAAGGTGTTGTTATAACTTTAGGAAAATATGAAACAACATTAGCTCCAGGCTTACATTTTATTAAACCATTTATTTCTTCAGTAATTCGTGTTAGTACGGCACAACAACCTTTAGATCTTGATAAACAAGTTGTGATTACAAAAGATAATGCTGAAATTGAAGTTAAAATTTCATTGAAGTATCACGTTACTGACATCCAAGATTTTGTGTTTAAAAATGAAGACTCTGTTCGTAGTATGATTCAAGATACACGTGCCTCTTTGCGTGGCATCATTGGTAATAAAATGTTAGATGAAGTTTTGAATGGAACGCAAGAAATTAATCGCGGTTTGTTTGGCGAAATTTCTAATGTGACAGCTGGTTATGGATTAAATGTTGATCGAATTAATATTGATACAGTAAAACCTTCAGTTGAAATTCAAGATTCAATGAATAAGTTATTGAAAGCCGCTAGAAATCGTGATGCTACTGTTGCTGAAGCAGAAGGTTACAGTAAATCAGTTGCACTAAAAAATAAAGCTGATAATGATGCATGGGTTAATTCAGCCCAAGCAAAGGCTGAAGCAGTTAAAAAGACGGCCGATGCTGAAGCATACCGAATAGATGCAGTTAATTTATCATTAAATAAAGTTGGTAATGGTTATTTTGTTAGCCAAAATATTGAGGCTTTTAAAGAATTGGCCAAGAGTGACGCAAATACAGTTGTTATGCCAAGTAATGCGATAGATAGCTTAGGTCAAATTCCAGCAATTAATGCATTATTAAAACCAGAAGCTAAATAAAACTTTCAAGAGGTTATTCCTTGGAAGTTTTTTTACTAGGAATGAGAGTGGTTAATTTGAAAATTATTATTGATGGGGATGCGTCTCCTGTGAAAAATGAAGTTATAGCTGAAGCCGAACTACGGAATATCAGTGTGTTGCTAATTACAAGTACGCCACATTTCTCAACTAAAAAGTATCCTGAAAATGTTTCGGTTAGCTATGTTGATCAAGGTCCAGATGCGGCAGATTATAGAATTGTAAAGTTAGCTGAAAAATCAGATGTTGTGATTACACAAGATTACGGACTAGCTTCTCTTTTATTACCAAAAGGTGTGATTGTGATGCATCATAAAGGATTTGAATATACAGATACCAATATCGATAGTATGTTGGATTCAAGATATTTAAGTGCAATGGCAAGGAAATCAGGTCAACGTACGAAGGGTCCAAGCGCCTTTTCAAACCAGGATAGGGCTAACTTTAAAAAAGCATTTATTTTATTATTGAATGAAAAAGGAATTAAATAAATATAAAGAAAAGAAGGGTCTTATTTGCGATCGTTAACATCGGGTAATCCAGCAAAATTAATTTTTATGTTTACTATACCATTATTGGTTGGTAATTTATTTCAACAATTATATAGTATTTCTGATACGTTGATTGTTGGACAAACTTTAGGCGTGGATGCACTAGCTGCAGTTGGTTCGACCGGGAGTATTCAATTTTTGATTATTGGATTTGCACAAGGGTTAACTGCAGGTTTATCTATTATTACGGCACAACGATTTGGGGCAAAAGATTATCGTGGTGTTAGAAAAAGCTTTGCAGTGGGACTTTTGATTAGTCTAATTGCAACGGTAATTTTAACAGCGGTTAGTTTGTTTTTTGTAAAAGATATTTTAACACTTATGAAGACACCACCAGAAATATTTGATGATGCACAAACTTTTATTAGTATCATTTTTGGTGGAATATTTGCTTCAATGGCATTTAATATTTTATCTAATATTATTAGGGCGCTAGGGGATAGTCGCACGCCATTATACTTTTTAATTTTTGCCAGCATTATTAATGTTGGTTTAGAATTATTATTTATTTTGGTATTTCATTGGGGAGTTGCTGGCGCTGGTATTGCAACTATTATTGCGCAATCATGTTCCGTTGTATTCTGTTTAATTTACATTTATCGAAAAATTCCCGTCTTACATATTGGTCGACACCATTTTAGAGAAATCACGATGAAAGATGTTAACCAACACCTTTATGTGGCTCTACCAATGGCCTTTCAAGCTTCAATAATTGCGATTGGTGCAATTATGCTACAGTCAGCTTTAAACGGTTTAGGAACGACAGCAGTTGCCAGTACCACGGCAGCGTCTAAGATTGATCAATTATCAACACAACCAATGATGTCATTTGGAATTGGGATGGCAACTTTTACTGCCCAAAATTATGGCGCAAAAAAATATGGTCGTGTTTTAGATGGTGTAAAAAAGTGTCTATTAATGTCTGGAACATTCAGTATCGTTGCAAGTCTTTTAGTTATTTTATTTGGACAACAATTAGTTACACTGTTTGTTGGAAATAATGCACCAAAAGTTGTTGCATTATCGCAGGTTTATTTTAATATTAATGGGTCATTTTACTTACTTTTGTCAGTACTGTTTGTCATTAGATACACGTTACAGGGACTGGGACAAAGCATCGTACCAACAGTTGCTGGAGTTGTAGAATTACTGATGAGATCATTTGCAGCTATCTTTTTAGCTGGTGCTTTTGGGTATGCAGGAGCTTGTTTTGCAAATCCATTAGCCTGGGGTGGGTCATGTATTGTACTGATTTATTCATATATGAAGGCTGTACAAAATTTGAGACGTTTAGATTTTGAACAAAAGGCTGAAAATAAACATGCTTAATTAGTTATGACAAAAGTACGGAAATATGCTATACTAATCAACGTTCTGCGGGCGTAGTTTAGTGGTAAAATTCCAGCTTCCCAAGCTGATGTCGCGAGTTCGATTCTCGTCGCCCGCTTAAAAATGAATAAGATAATTATATTGAAACCAAGATATTTAATCTTGGTTTTTTTTTGTAAATTTTAACTGACTAAATAGAATATAATTAGTCAAAATGATTGCAATTAAGCGTTATTTTTGCTAAGTTTAGTAACTGATATTAGTTTTTTTGTATAAAAAAACATGGAACTGGACAGAATTGAGGGGGAAAAAAGTGGATATTTTATTAAAACATGCTAAAAAGTATCGGGTAGATATTTTTTGGGCAGTCGTCATGGTGGTTATCATGGCAATTTCAACATTGTGGCAACCTAAATTGTTACAAAAAGTAATTGATGCTATTTTAAAGGACCAGGGTGATAAAATCACGACACTTGGTTTGTACTTGATTGGAGTTGCTGTTATTGGATTGTTGGCAGGTGTTGTGAATACAATTCTATCAGCAAAAGTAGCACAATCAATGAGTGCAGATATTCGTGAAACTGCTTTTAGAAAGATTCAAACATTTTCTTTCAGTAATATTGAACGATTCCAAGCAGGGAATATTGTGGTTCGTTTAACCAATGATATTACCCAAATTCAAACGTTAATTATGACAATTTTACAGACATTAATTCGAGTGCCCATTTTATTTATCGGTGCATTCATTTTAGCTATGAATACAATTGCGGATTTATGGTGGATTATTGTTATTTTAATTGTCTGCGTGTTAGGTATTTCAATGTTAACTTTCGGTCGCATGGGACGCCATTTTGGGTTAATGCAAGGCTTAATTGATCGAGTAAATGAGTTAGCCAAAGAAAACTTGATGGGTGTGCGTGTTGTTAAGTCATTTAATCAAGAAAAAAATGAAGAAAAACGTTTCGATAAGGTTTCAGATGATTTAAATGCACAAAATATCTATGTTGGAACTCTATTTGCTGTTTTAATTCCAGCATTTACATTAATTGGAAATATGGCTGTCGTTGCCGCAATTTATTTTGTAGGTGATTTAGCTAAAGCAGATCCAAGTACAGTTACAGCTATTACTTCGTTTGTTAATTATTTAATGCAAATCATGTTTGCCATTATTATTGGTGGAATGATGATGACGTTTAGTGCTCGTGCAATGGTTTCAATTAAACGACTACGCGAAATTTTAGATGAAGAACCAGATATTTATTACCAAGATGTTCCAGAGGAAGATTTATCGGGATCTGTTAGTTTTGAAGATGTCTCATTCTCATATGAAGGCGATGATAAACCAACACTTAAACATGTTAGTTTTGATGTTAAACCTGGAGAAATGATAGGAATTGTTGGTGCAACTGGTTCAGGTAAATCAACTTTAGCCCAAATGATTCCACGATTATTTGATCCCCAAGAAGGAATGATCAAAGTTGGTGGTGAGAATTTAAAGGATGTTAATGAAAAATCGCTTCGTAAAACAGTAGCATTTGTTTTACAAAAGGCTATCCTATTTTCTGGCACAATCGCAGACAACTTACGTCAAGGTAAAGAAGATGCCAACGAGAAAGATATGGATATGGCCAGTCAAATCGCTCAGGCATCAGAATTTATTAATCGATTACCAGAACGTTATGATGCAGAGGTTGAAGAACGTTCAGCTAACTTCTCAGGTGGTCAAAAACAACGTTTATCAATTACGCGTGGTGTTATTGGTAAACCTAAAATCTTAATTTTAGATGATTCAACATCAGCACTTGATGCTCAATCAGAAAAATTAGTCCAAAAAGCATTAAATAATGAATTGAAAGAGACAACAACATTTGTTATTGCCGAAAAAATCTCATCTGTGATTAATGCGGATCGTATTTTTGTTATGGATGACGGTAAATTAGTTGGCGAGGGGACACATAAAGATCTCGTTGAAAATAGTCAAATTTATCAAGAAATTTATAACACTCAAAAAGGAAAGGAGACTGTCTAATGAAAGATATGAATAGATCGATGGCATTCTTCTTCCACTACTTGAAAAGCTATAAATTAGGTTTTACAGTTATGACTGTTGCAATTATTGCATCGACATACTTCCAGGTAAAAGCACCTGTGTATATGGGAAAAGCAATTACGGCATTGGCAGACTACGTAATTGGTTTAACAAAAGGAGTGAGTGATAAAGGAAATTTTGTTAGCTCATTGTGGATGTTATTCTTATTTTATATTTTTTCAATTGTAGCAATGTTTTTCTCAAATATTATTGTCACGTTCATTACAGGAAACTCGACAAATAGAATGCGAAAAGGGCTATTTGGAAAATTACAAAAAATGACAATTCGATTCTTTGATTCACATAAAGATGGGGATATTTTAAGTCGTTTTACAAGTGATTTGGATAATATTTCGAACGCAATGAATCAAGCCTTAGGACAAATTATGAGTAATATTGCTCTAATGATTGGGATTATCATTATGATGTTTCAACAGAATGTTCAGCTTGCCTGGGTTACGATTGCTTCAACGCCTATCGCGTTACTTCTTGCGGTCATTTTAATTTCTAAAACACGTAAGTATGTTGATATACAACAAAAAGAAGTTGGAAAATTAAATGGCTATATTAATGAAAAAATTAGTGGTCAAAAAATTGTAATTACTAACGGGCTTCAAAAAGAAGCTATTGATGGTTTCTTGCCATATAACGAAAATGTTCGTAAAGCAACGTTTAAAGGACAAGTCTATTCAGGGATGCTTTTCCCAGTTATGAATGGCCTCTCGTTGGTTAATACAGCCATTGTTATCTTCTTTGGTAGCTGGTTAGCACTGAACGGTGATATGGGCCGTACAACGGCTTTAGGACTAGTTGTCGTGTTTGTTCAATACTCACAACAATTTTACCAACCAATATCACAAATTTCTTCATTGTATAGTATGTTCCAACTTGCTATTACAGGTGCTAGTCGACTGAATGAAATGTTTGATGAACCAGATGAGGTCAACTCAACTGATAAGCAAAAATTAACGGGTCTAACAAATGGTGTTAAGTTAAGAAATGTTAATTTTGGTTATAATGCTAATAAAGAAATTTTACATGATGTATCAATTAATGTTGATAAAGGTGAAATGGTAGCTTTAGTCGGACCAACTGGTTCAGGTAAAACAACAATTATGAATTTATTGAATCGATTCTATGATGTTACAGGTGGTTCAGTTGAATTTGATGGCGTAAATGTTAAGGATCTTGAACTTCAAAGTCTTCGTGATCATGTTGGGATAGTTCTTCAAGAAAGTGTATTATTCTCAGGAACAATTCGTGATAATATTGTCTTTGGTAAACCTGAAGCATCAGATGAAGATATGATTTCTGCCGCTAAGCAAGCTAATATTCATGATTTTATTATGAGTCAAGAAAATGGCTATGACACGACAGTATCGGATGAAAACTCTGTGTTTTCAACTGGCCAAAAACAATTAATTAGTATCGCAAGAACAATTTTAACTAATCCTACGTTATTAATTTTGGATGAAGCGACTTCTAATGTTGATACAGTGACAGAAGCTAAAATTCAAAAAGCAATGGATACAGTTATTCAAGGGCGTACTAGTTTTGTAATCGCACATCGCTTGAAAACAATATTAGATGCTGATAAAATTGTTGTTCTGAAGGACGGTAAGGTTATTGAACAAGGTAACCATCAAGAATTATTGGATCAAAAAGGATTCTATTCTGAACTTTATAATAATCAATTTGTATTTGAATAAAACAGTGAAAAAATCTTTCAAGAATACTTTATATAAAGTATTCTTGAAAGATTTTTTATTTTAAATTAAGATATAAAGTAACAAAAAAAACAAAAAATAAATATATTTAATTGTAATTTTATATCATTCAAGGTATGATGTAACCAGTTAATGATAACGCTTTCTTTTATGAATGGAGGAGATATTATGTTGGGTTTTTCAATTTATTTAGGTGATAAGATTGACGATGATACAAAAAAATATATTGAAGTAATGCGTAAATCAGGATTTAAGGGTATTTTTACTTCATTACATATTCCTGAAGAAGATAGAAAAAAAACTATTGATGAATTAAAAACTTTGGGGAATTTATGTCTTGAAAATAACTTGAAATTAATGGTTGATATTTCAGAAAAAAGTTTAAAATTATTGGAATTTGATTTGAAAACTGCTGGAATTACTGGTTTAAGAATTGATTATGGGATTAGTATGGAAAAAATAGCTGAATTATCAAATAATATAGATATTGGATTAAATGCTAGTACGATTTCAGAGCTGGATATTAAGCAACTAGTTGATAATCATGCAAATTTTAAGAATATTGAAGCATGGCATAATTATTATCCTCGACCAGATACGGGATTAGATGACGAATGGTTAAAAAATAAGAATCATTGGTTAAAAAAATCAGGATTTACTACGATGGCGTTTGTGGCAGGAGATAAAATATTTAGAGGGCCAATTGGAAAGGGATTACCAACATTAGAAAAACATCGAAATTACAATGTATTGGCTGCAATGATAGATTTAATTGAGAATAATTATACTGATGACGTTTATATCGGTGATCCGCGAGTTTCACAAAGAACAATTAGTAAGATAGTTAACTATTTTACTAATCAAAGTATAGAAATAGATATTGAAAGTAGTTCGCATGAACTTGATAATATAGCATGGCATAATCGTGCTGACGTGGCTAGGGATGTTGTAAGGTTAGAAGAAAGTCGGATAAGAAATCAATTCACTATTGAACCAATAAATAATGAAGATGCTCGAACGAGAGGTACTATAACGCAAGATAATATGTTATATGGGAGATATACTGGAGAAATACAGATAGTGAAAAATAATTTACCAATTGATAAAAAAGTAAACCAAATTGGTACAGTTAAAAGGACAGACTTGGATTTAATTGACTATATAGGAGCAAAACAAAAAATAATATTTAATAATACAATTATAAAAGAGGGATAAAATATGGATATTACAAAATTAGTAACGGAAACTAGAAATGAACAAACTATGAATTTAGATGAGTTAAAATGTTCTGAAGTTGCAAGAATAATGAATGAAGCCGATATGACAGTTCCTAAAAGCGTAGAAAAAGAGTTATCGCAAATTAATGAAGCAGTTAGTAAAATTATTGAATCATTTAATAGTGGAGGCCGTTTAATTTATATGGGTGCAGGAACTAGTGGTAGATTAGGTGTCTTAGATGCTGCTGAATGTGTACCAACATTTGGAACAAATCCTAGCATGGTGCAAGGATTGATTGCTGGTGGTATGAAAGCAATGACTGTGGCAGTTGAAGGTGCCGAAGATTCAAACGAATTGGGTAAGTTGGATTTGGAAAATATTTGTTTAACAAAATTAGATACAGTAGTTGGAATTGCAGCAAGTGGTAGAACACCATATGTTATTGGGGGTCTTGACTACGCTAAACATCTTGGTGCGAACACAATAAGTCTGGCTTGCAATAAGGAATCAATTATTGGACGGCATGCTGATACGGCTATTGAGATTGAAGTGGGACCAGAGATATTGACTGGGTCTACTCGTTTAAAATCAGGAACGGCACAAAAATTAGTATTAAATATGTTGTCGACAATTTCGATGATTGGAATTGGAAAAATATATAAAAATTTAATGGTCGATGTTAGACCAACGAATGAAAAATTAGTTGAAAGATCAAAGCATATTATTATGGATGCAACTGGAGTAAGTTATGAACAAGCAAAATTAACATTTGAATTAGCTGAACATGATGTCAAACTTGCAATAGTTATGATTCTAACGGATAACGATTTGAATCAAGCTAAAGAAAAATTAAAGAAGGCTCATGGTTTTGTTAGGGAAGCAATCAAATAAAATATTTGGAGGGGTTAAATTATGGCAGACAAAAAAATCGAAAAAATTGCAAATGAAATTTATGATAATGTAGGGGGGCCAGACAATGTTGAAAAATTAATTCATTGTATGACTCGAGTTAGGATGACAATTAGGGATGAAGATAAAGTAGATATTGAAAAATTGAAAAATATCGATGGTGTCATGGGTGTTGTTGAAGATGATACTTTGCAAGTGGTAGTTGGACCTGGTACAGTCAACAAAGTTGCAGATGAAATGGTAAGACAAGTAGGGGTTAAATTAGGCGAACCTTTCCCTTTGAAGAACGTAGTACAATCAACTCAAATGACTGATAAAGAATTGGTTGAGAGCAAAGCTGCTAAAGTAAAAGCAGAACATAAAGCTAAACAAAAGCAAACGCCAATAAAAAAGGTGCTTAAAGCAATTTCAAATATCTTTGTTCCACTAATTCCTGTATTTGTTGGAGCAGGATTGATTGGTGGATTGGCTGCTGTCCTTGGAAATATGATGGTTGCAGGGGATTTAAGTTCGAGCTGGACAGATTTTATTGCAGTTTTAAATGTTATTAAAAATGGTGTTTTCAGTTATTTAGTTATCTATGTAGGGATAAATAGTGCCAGTGAATTTGGTGCCACTCCAGGACTTGGTGGTGTTATCGGCGCTGTCACTTTGCTGAGTGGGGTAACCCCTGAAGCACCTCTCCATAATATCTTTAACGGTCAGGCACTAAGTGCTGGACAGGGTGGAATTATTGGTGTTATTTTTGCAGTGTGGGTATTAGCTATTTTAGAAAAAAGATTGCATAAATGGATTCCGGATTCTTTAGATATTATTATAACACCGACAATATCATTATTTGTTATTGGAATGATGACAATTTTCTTAGTAATGCCAGTTGCTGGGGTTGTTTCGAATTCTTTAGTTACATCAATTAACTGGGTCTTAGAAGTTGGTGGTGCATTTTCTGGTTTTGTTTTAGGGACTTTTTTCTTACCAATGGTAATGTTAGGATTACATCAAATTTTAACACCTATTCATCTTGAAATGATTGCTAAGTCTGGATCAACATTATTATTGCCAATTTTAGCAATGGCAGGAGCTGGACAAGTAGGGGCAGCAATTGCATTATGGGTTCGTTGTCGTAAAAATAAAAAATTAACAAATTTAATTAAAGGCGCTCTACCAGTCGGATTTCTAGGAATTGGGGAACCATTAATTTATGGGGTTATACTACCTTTAGGACGACCAATGATTACTGCTTGTCTTGGTGGCGGAATCGGTGGAGCGGTGATTGGTGGGATTGGTCATATTGGATCTATTGCAATAGGACCTTCTGGGGTAGCATTGATACCTTTAATAAGTAATGGACACTGGATTGGGTATATTCTTGGATTGCTTGCGGCATATGCGGGCGGATTTATTTTAACATTCTTTTTTGGTATTCCAAAAGATGCTATGATTGAGACAGAAGCATAAGACATACCATAAAAAGAGGTAAGAAGTATGGGTAATTATTTGTACACAATACAAGCAAATATGGATAAATACACAAAGGTAGAGCGAAAAATAGCACGGTTTATTTTAGAGCACCCTCAGAAAGTAATAAGAATGAGTACACAGAGTATGGCAGAGGTGGTAGGTGTCAGCACTGCAGCAATAACGCGATTTGGAAAAAGTATTAGTGATACTGGTTTTCCAGGATTAAAATTAGAATTATCAGCAGAAATCCAAGATGATAAATCAATGCTCGAGGAAATTAATCCTAAAGATGATTTAGTGACGACACAACAAAAATTAACCATGCGGATACAACATACGATTGAGGAATCAAATAAAACATTAGATGAGGAAGTCGTTAATGCTGCGAAGGTTATTGCAGAGTCAAAAATAATCTATGCGTATGGAATTGGAGCATCAGAAATTGTAGCTAAAGATTTCCAACAAAAATTTATTCGAGTTGGTAAGTCTGTTATAGAAACACTTGATACACATCTAATTGCCGTTGGATTATCGCAACTAAAAGAAGGAACAACTTTATTCTTGATATCAAATTCAGGGGAAAATACGGATGCAATTAAGTTAGCAAATCTTGCAAATCGACAAAAAATAAAAGTTATCGTTTTAACACATAATAAAAAAAGTACATTGGCCAAATTAGCTAATATTATTTTAGAACATGACGATAGTGAAGAAAATAAAAAATTCAGAAGTGCAGCGACTACTTCTTTAATTGCTCAATTATATGCAGTCGATCTTGTGTATTATTCTTTTGTATCAATTCATTTTGATGATAATGTTACAAGATTGACAGATTCAAGGGATGTCGTAAAGAAATATTTCACCAAAAGCAAACCTAAATTCTAAAAACACTATCTTTTATAATATTAATTTGTTACAATCAAACTATAAATTCGATGATAAAAGCTAGTAAACTAATTAATTTTAAAGCAAGTCTAGGTTGATGGAAGCTAGATAAAAGCGTTAGTTGAATCGTACTTTTTAGAAATAACTGAATATTTTGAGTGGATATTAATCAATTAGAGTGGTACCGCGGGAATTCTCGTCTCTTACATAATTATTTGTAAGGGGCTTTTTTTATACAATTTTAGGAGGAATGGATAATGAATTATAAACAACAAGTTGCACAAGCATTGGTTGCTATCGTTGATGGAAACCTTACTGAAGAAGAAATTATTGCCAAAATTGAAATACCAAAAAGTTCTGATATGGGGGATTATGCATTTCCAGCTTTTGCATTAGCTAAAGCATTTAGAAAAGCACCTCAGATGATTGCTAAAGACTTAGTAGAGAAAATTGATCAAAGTCAATTTGAGTCAGTTGCTGCAGTTGGGCCATATGTTAACTTTTTCTTGAATAAGGCTGCATTTAGTCAAGATATTATTGAACAAGTGCTTTCAAATGGCAGTGAGTATGGCGCATCTGATATTGGTCATGATGGTAACGTACCAATTGATATGTCATCACCCAATATTGCTAAACCTATTTCAATGGGACATTTACGTTCAACTGTGATTGGTAATTCAATTGCAAACATCTTGGCTAAAATTAATTATAATCCAATTAAAATTAATCATTTAGGCGATTGGGGAACTCAATTTGGTAAGTTAATTACTGCTTATAAATTATGGGGTAGTGAAGCAGAAGTTAAAGCTGATCCTATCAATAAATTACTTGAATACTACGTTCGTTTCCATAAAGAAGCAGAAGAAAATCCAGAGTTAGATGTTGCAGCTCGTGCATGGTTTAAAAAGCTCGAGGATGGCGATGAAGAAGCAATCGAACTTTGGACTTGGTTCCGTGCAGAATCATTATCAGCTTTCAATAAAATTTATGATATGCTGGGTGTCCAATTTGATTCATTTAAAGGGGAAGCCTTTTATAATGATAAAATGGGCGAAGTTGTGACAATGTTAAAAGATAAAAATTTGTTAAAAGAAAGCCAAGGCGCAGAAATTGTTGATCTTGAAAAATACGATTTAAACCCTGCCTTGATTCAAAAAACAGATGGGGCAACTTTATATATTACTCGTGATTTAGCTGCTGCTATTTACCGTAAACGGACGTATAATTTTGTACAGTCATTGTATGTTGTCGGAAATGAACAAGCTAACCATTTTAGACAATTAAAGGCTGTGTTAAAGGAAATGGGTAATGATTGGTCAGATGATATGCACCACATTCCATTTGGCTTAATCACACAAGGTGGTAAGAAATTATCGACTCGTTCAGGACGTGTTATTTTACTTGAAGAAGTTTTAGATGATGCTACAAGCCTTGCTAAAAAACAAATTCAAGATAAAAATCCTGACCTACCAAATGCTGAACAAGTTGCTAAAGATGTTGGTGTTGGGGCTGTTATTTTCCATGATTTAAAGAATGAACGTATGAATAATTTTGATTTTGTTTTAGAAGAAGTTGTTCGTTTTGAAGGTGAAACAGGTCCCTATGTCCAATATTCAAATGCTAGAGCACAAAGTATTATTCGTAAAGCGGGTGATGTTTCAATTAGTGAAAGTAACAATGAACTTTCTGATCCTGCTGCATGGGATACAATTAAGTTACTTGGTGACTTCCCTAAAATAATTAAACGTGCAGCTAAAGAATATGAACCATCAGTAATTGCTAAATACGCTATTCATTTATCAAGAGCATTTAATAAATACTATGCAAATTCAAAGATATTAGTTGAAGATGATCAAAAATTAGCTCGTTTAGCACTCGTTCAAAGTGTGAGCGTCGTTTTAACAGAATCATTAAGATTATTAGGCGTAAATGCACCAAAAGAAATGTAATTAATAAAAAAGTTGACTTAATTGTTAACTTTTTTATTTTATCTAAATATTGTTAGATGTACTTTTTAACGATGATTGTGCGTTTGAACACAAAATGGATGTGCGAATACGACCAGTTTATTTTTATCATTTTGGTACTGTTAGATTAATGATTTAGAGCTATCAGTGAATCAAAAAAATAAACCAGGGTCTCCAAAATCCGAAAAAATAAATCGACATTCTATATTTAATCTGATAGTGTTGATAGTTATATATCATAAATATAGGTATTAAGGGAGTAAAGGGATGATTACAGAAAAAGAAAGACAAAGGTATCGATCAGAATTTTCTGACCATGAGTTGTTTGGTTGTTTAAGTGAGGATGAACAAGGAGCTTGTTTTGAACAAATTACATTTAAAAGATTTCTAAAAGGAAATACTATTTTTGATATGAATGATAAACGTGATTTTATTTATGTTGTCTTGGATGGATTAGTTAAAATTGAACGTGGTGATCGAGCTGGTATTTTTCAAAATTATATGTATGTTACATCGAAACAAATATTTCCAATTGGTGGAATGTTACAGAGTGAATATTATACTGTTTCAAGTCGTGCTGCTACACTAGCGACGGTCGCTAAGATTCCTGTTGAACTTATTGAGAATTTAATCAAAACACATTATGAAGTTTCTGCGTACTTATTTGGGCAAATTGATAATATTTTAAATTGTTCAGAAGTGTTAAGGTTAAGAACCGTATGTAGTAATACAACAACCCGGATAACACAAGTGTTACAGTATTTAAGTGAGAATCTAGCCGATAAACATGGTGAGAATAGTCTGCGAATCCCATATGTGATTACACATGAAGATATTGCGACGATTAGTGGAACGCGGCGTGAAACCGTTGGACGAGTTATTCAGAAATTAGTGTTAGATGGTTATATTATTAGAGATTCAGGTATGCTTATATTTGAATCAAAATTCAATAAAATGAATAAAATCGTCCTAAATTAAGCGTATTATTTCAGTATTCATATTTCTTTTGCTATACTAAGAATAAATACTCATTCAAAGAGGGATTCTTATGAAGAAAGAGATACGTCAAGCTAAAATTGAACAGTTAATTAATAAAAAAGTAATTGCAACGCAGGATGATTTGATTTCAGAATTGGAACATGTGAATATTAAGGCGACTCAAGCGACTATTTCTAGAGATATTCGTGAAATGAAAATTGTTAAAGCTCAAGATGAACAAGGTGATTTGAGATACGCAATTTTTAAGTCAGGTAATTTAAGTGAAGAAGTTCATTTATTTGAAATTATTTTTGAAGTCGTTACTAATATTACTAAAATCCAATTTATGAATGTTGTTAAAACGATTCCAAGTAACGGTAATTTACTGGCAGCAATTATCGATGATTTTGGCTTCCCGGATATTGTTGGAACTGTTGCGGGACATGATACAATTATGATTATTAGTTCAGATGAGCAGGCCGCACAACGTGTCTATGATATTTTTACTGAACACGCAAATCCAGATAATTTAATTTAAAATACTGTGAGACTAAGGAGTAGATAACATCTACATTTCTTAGTCTTTTTTTAAATATTTAAAAATATCATAATAAAAAGGCTAATTTACTTTTTATAATATTGCTATGGTAAAATAATAAATGATATTAAGATTAAATATGGGGACAACTAATGAAAAATGAAAATAAAAGAACTAAAAATGAAAATTGGTTTGTAATACATCTAATTCAATTTAAAAATTGGTTTCGACAGGGATGGAAATTTGTGCATGGTTGGAAATGGTTGACTATTTTTATTTTAGCAATTATTTTAGGTTCGAGTGCGTATTTAACTTATGTAGCCAAAACAACAAATGTTAGTGGGTTAAAAGCTGCTTTACAACAATCAACTGAGGTTTTTGATAAAGATGGCGATAAAGCAGGATCGTTATACTCTCAAAAGGGTACTTACGTTTCATTAAATAAGATTTCACCCAATATTCAAAATGCTGTACTGTCATCAGAAGATCGTAATTTTTATCATGAATATGGATTTTCAATCAAAGGGATGGCACGTTCTGTGGTTTCATTGGTTAAAAATCGATTAACTGGAAGTAGTGCAATTAGTGGTGGCGGAAGTACTATAACGCAACAACTTGTTAAAAATGCATTCTTGTCACAGGAGCAAACTTATAGTCGTAAGGCTAAAGAAATATTTATTTCAATTGAAACGGAAAAAGTATATTCAAAAAAAGACATTCTAACGATGTACTTAAATAATGCATATTTTGGTAATGGCGTTTGGGGTGTTCAAGATGCCTCTAAAAAATATTTTGGAAAAAGTGCTTCAGATTTAACTGTTAGTGAGGCTGCAGTTATTGCGGGTATGTTAACATCGCCAGGGGCATATAATCCGATAGATCATCCTGTTGCAGCTAAACAAAGGCGTAATGTTGTTCTGAATGTTATGTATGAAAATAAAAAAATCTCTAGTGCAGAATTATCAAGTGCTAAGCAGACGGGTATTACATTAAATGATACGTACGATTATCAATCAGGTTATAAATATCCTTATTATTTTGATGCCGTTATTAGTGAAGCAATTAAAAATTATGGGTTAACTGAATCAGATATTATGAATCGTGGTTATAAAATTTATACGGCGATGGATCAGACCCATCAAGAAGCTATGCAAACATCATTTGATAACTCTACCTTGTTCCCTTTGGATGCTGATGATGGGACAAAAGCTCAGGGTGGATCAATTGCTATTAATTCAACGAATGGTGGTGTGACAGCAGTTGTTGGTGGACGAGGTAAACACGTTTTTAGGGGATATAATCGAGCGACTCAGATTAACCGCCAACCGGGGTCAACACTAAAACCAATTGCCGTATATATGCCTGCTTTAGAAGATGGCTATTTTTATGATTCTGAATTAAAAGATAAAAAACAATCATATGGATCAAATAATTATTCACCAAATAATTACGACAATCAATATGCAGGTAAAATACCAATGTATAAGGCATTGGCACTTAGTAAAAATGCGCCAGCTGTGTGGTTGTTAAATAAAATTGGTGTTGATAAAGGATACGATGCTGTTAAAAAATTTGGTATACCGGTTAAAAGTTCGGACAAAAACTTAGATTTAGCTTTGGGTGGTTTAACTACTGGTGTCTCACCCTACGAAATGGCTAGTGCATATACTGCGTTTGCTAATGGTGGTATTCAAAAAAAGGCTCATTTTATTACTAAAATTGTTGATGCTTCTGGTAAAACGATTGTTAATAATTCAGACAATAGTGAAACTAAAGTTATGAGTAGTAAGGTAGCTAAATCGATGACAAGTATGATGATGGGTGTCTTTGAAACTGGAGGAACTGGCGAACTTGCTGTCCCAGCTGGATATACAGTTGCTGGTAAAACGGGAAGTACAGAGGCTAAAAAAGGTTCTACAGATGGGACGAAAGATCAGTGGGTTATTGGATATACACCAGACATTACTGTCGCAACATGGGTTGGTTTTGATCAAACTGATGATACTCATTACCTAAGAAATTCAAGTGGGGATATCGTTGATTCCTTATTTAAAAGCGAAATGTCAGGTATATTACCTAATACTGCTCAGACAAGCTTCTCAACGAAATCTGCTACTACTTTAGCAAATAATACCGGTTCAAATGATAGTGGAGATGGTATTTTAGAATCAGTAGAAAAGCAAACAGATGAAATAAAAAATAAATTATCTGATTCTGCTAAAAAAGCCCAAAAATGGCTCAGTGATAGTATTAATGGGATGTTTGGAAATTAGAACAAATCAATGCAAATTATGGATAAAAATGATACACTAATTAAGTTAATATAAATTATTATTGGAGGAATCAGAAATGGTTGTTAATATTTATGATACAGCGAACCAAATGAGTCAAGATCTTAGTCAAACGGAAGAATATAAGGCTTTGAAATCAGCTTATACAAAAATGCAAGAAGATGAAATTGCATATAAATTATTTAAAGAATTTCAAACAATTCAAATGTCTTTGCAACAAAAACAAATGAATGGTGAAGAAATGACAGACGAAGAACTTGAAAATGCTCATAATCTTTCAGAAAAAATCGGTGATTTTGATACAATCAAAGATTTAATGGTTAAAGAACAAGTTTTAAGTGAAATTATGAATGAAGTTAATTCAATTATCACAAAACCAATACAAGATTTATATCATAATTAATTCGAATAAAAATCCTGGAAGCAAAGCAATTATGTTTTGTACCAGGTTTTTTTTTATAAAGGAGTGGGAAGATGAAATTTATTCATGCAGCTGATTTACATTTAGATAGTCCTTTTGGAGGATTAAAAAATGTACCAAGTCAGTTAATGGATTCGATTTATCAGTCAACATTTAAAGCTTTGAGTAATCTCGTAGATACGGCTATTGAAGAATCAGTAGACTTTGTTTGTTTAGTTGGGGATTTATATGATTCATCTGAGATGAGTATTATGGCACAAACAACGTTAATTAGTCAGTGTGAACGACTGCAAAAGGCCGGAATAAATGTTTATTTGAGTTTTGGTAACCATGATTTTTCTGATAATGCTCAAGATCATTTAACTTTTCCATCAAATGTAACTTTATTTACAAGTGAAGTTGAAACAGTGACGCACATTTTAAAAAATGGCGATGAAGTTCGATTAACTGGGTTTAGTTATGCACATAGATGGGAACCATCAAAAATCGTTGATTATCCTGTTCGTGGTGATGAGAAATGGCATATTGGGCTTATCCATGGGGCAAATGAGGGTATAAATTCAATATCAGATGAAAGTTATGCACCATTTACTGTTAAAGAATTATTACAGAAAAATTATGATTATTGGGGATTGGGTCATATTCATGTAAGACAGATTTTGAATGAACAACCCCCAGTTATCTATCCTGGAAATACACAAGGTCGGCACCGTAAAGAATCAGGCGATAAAGGGTTTTATCTAGTGAATAGTGATGGAAATAAGTTGGTTCCCAAATTTATAACGTCATCTACAATTGATTGGGAAACAGTTAATATTTCAATGGCAAAAATTGATTCACTATCAGATGCTATTGATAAGATTGACGCTGAATGCCAACTTTTTTCTAAAGATAAATCATATTTAATAGTGATACAAATCACAGATTTAGATAATTTTAGTGATAGCCTAGTAAATCGCATTCAAAATGGTGATTTATTAACTGCTTGGATTCAAAAACATATGCCAGATAATTACTATTGGATTGTTAAAATTAAAACGGTGATTAATAAAAAGGTAGCTTTTGAATCAATTGATCAACAATACTGGGAAGAAAGCGCAAAACGTGTTTTTACTGATGATGGAATGACTGAACTCGCTGATAAATTATTACAAATTCCGGAACTTAATACGTACTTATTAGAAACGGGACATTTAGTAGAATTACAAGAAAATTCAAAAACATTGCTTCATGAAAATCAAGCGATAGAGGGTCATATAGATGAAAATAACTAAAGTTAAAATTTACGGATTTGGGAAGTGGCATGATAAAACGTTTGATTTTAATCAAACGAATCAGGTTATTTTTGGTCTGAATGAAGCAGGTAAATCGACGTTAACAGCATTCGTATTGAGTATGTTATTTGGATTTGCAAATGCGAAAAAGAAGTACCAACAATATCTGCCTAAAGACTCATCCACATATGGTGGAGAGTTGGAATTATTAATTGGTAACGATGCTTATCGACTAACTCGTACACAAGGTAAATCTGGTGGCAAGGTATCTATTGTTAAAAGTGATGATGGGATGAAAGTAGCTAGTAGTAAGCTGCATGAATGGCTAAATCCAGTCGATGAAAATTTATACAATCAAGTATTTTCATTTAATCAGCAGGCGTTAAACCAAGTATTTAATTTAACGAATGAAGATTTAAATGAGTATCTAACGACGATGGGAGCAGTTGGTAGTCAAGAATGGTTAGAATTAACTAAAAAAATTCAAAAAGATGCCGATCACGTCTATAAGCCAGCAGGTCGTGTAACTGAGTTAAATAAGGAAATTGCGTTATACAATGATTTAGTTAATAAAATAAATATTGCCAAACAGAAATTTCCGGAATATGTTGAGACACAAAAAAAGTTAGATCAAAATAGGGAACAAATTAAAGGGCTACAAACAACACAATATAATCTAACCAAAGATTACCAACGCTACGAACAATTAAAGCAAAATTGGTCAATATATGAACAATCTAATGAGTTGACGGATAAGCTAAAACAAACTGATGAAGATGCTATGATTTCTGTTGATAATTATCAAAAAATACAAAATTTACTAGAGAAACAAAAGATAAATAATGAAAGGTTAAAATCGATTAATCAGAGTGTAGTTGATGAAAAAGAAAATTTAGCAGCATTAAATTTAATAAATTTTTATGAAAACAATAAAGTTGATTTTGATATATTATTTGAACAATTAGCTGATAATCAACAATATTTAGATAAAGTTGTATTAGAACAGACGAGTTTAAACCAACTATTAACAGAACAAGAACGGTTAATGATGCAATATCAAAATATCAACGGAAAAGTTCCAATAGCGTTTGATCCTGATGATTTTAAAAATATTGTCACATTAATTAAATCTGAAGAGAGCAATAAACGAATACTTCAAGAAATTGAACAAAAGCAATTGACGAAAAAACAAGATATTTTAGATTTAAATCAATCAATTGATCAAAAAAATCAAGTACAAAAAAGTAAATGGTCTACACAACAAAGTATCTTAGTAGGGGTAAGTGTTATACTATTTGTACTAAGTATGATCTTACCAATGCCGTTTAAAATAATGGGATTGATACTAGATATTATGATAGTTGTATATACCATAATTGTATTTAAGCAGTCTAATTCTAAGGATAAATCAAGTAGTGATGCTCTGATGCAAATACAAAATAAAAGACAAATGATTACTGCAGAAATTGATGAAAATCAATTGAAGATAGGTGAACTGGACGAACAATTGAGACAAACTGATACTGAATTAACGGATTATCAAATTCAATACGTTTTAGATGATTTTCCAAAGAATCAGTGGTTCTCAATTCAAAATGACTTAAGTCGAATACAGTCTATAACAGATCAAATTAGTCAAAAATCAGCAGAAATTAAAACGTTAACTGACAAGATAAAAAATTATTTGAATCAGACAGATTTTGCTGATAGTTTTCTAGCACTAAATAAAAGTGATATGGCAGATAGTTTAGCTAGAATTAGAGGCTTTAATGATAAATTACAACCTTTAATTGCTGAATCACAATCAATAAAAAATAAAATGGGCTATTTAAATGAACAACAAAAGCATGAAGATAATGTGACTGCTGATATTTCTAATCAAATTAATGAAATATTAACGCAATATCATTTAACGTCAATTGAGCAATTTGAAAAAAATTACGATTTACAAAAGCAATTTGTTCAAGACAAATCTAAATTGGATACAATTAATGAGCAGCTTCCTGTGGAGGTTAGAAAAAATCTTGCTAGATTTGAAACGAAAGAAAGTTTAGATGAACAATTAGATGAGCTTACAGAACAATTGAAACAATTGCAAAATAGTATAATGAACATTAATCAGGAGATTATTGATCAACAGACGTTATTACGGACTTTGAAGGCAGAAGGGAATTATACAGAACTTCGACAAGAGTTGGCTGAAAAAGTTACAATTTTAAGTGAATTAGCTGATAAATGGTTAACTCAAAAGTTAACTATTAATTGGATTAACGAGGCATTAAAAGACTCTTCTGGGGTTAGAATGCCACAAATGTTGCAATTAGCAAATCATTATTTTGAACTATTAACATTAGGCCATTTTACACAAATAAATAATATATCAGGATTATTAACCGTCGTTTCTTCTGATATGGTATCATTTGAAGTGGGAGAATTGTCACAAGGAACAGCAGAGCAGCTATATATCGCACTTAGATTTGCTTTAATCATGACAATTAATAAATCAATCGAATTACCATTAATTATTGATGATGGGTTTGTTAATTTTGATAAAAACAGAAAAAATGCCGTTTTAAAACTAATACGAGAAATAAGTAAAAAAGTTCAAATTATTTATTTAACGGCAGATGATTCAGGATTAACTGGATTTGATAACGATAAAATAATTAAGTTATAGGAGGATGGACATGGCACAAGAGAAAAAAATATTTGAATATAAAGTTGACGAAAACGTAGCATTATTTGTTTTAATTAAGAGTGCAGAAGTTAGAAATACAAAGAATAATAAGCAATTTATTGCATTTAATTTTGAAGATAGTTCAGGCCAAATTAGCGCTAAGCTTTGGGATGCAACGCCAGAGGCAATTGAACAATTTCAAACGGGTAAAGTTGCCTTTATAAAAGGAAAACGTGAAGTTTACCAAAATAATCCACAGATGAAAATCTATCATATTAGATTGACTGAAGAGGGTGAACCTAATGATCCGAGTCAATTTGTCGTTAGTGCACCAATGAAAAAAGATGAGATGGAAGAAGAATTTAATAAAGCTATTTTTGAAATTACAAACCCAAATTGGAATCGAATTGTAAGATATCTCATTGCCGAAAAACATGATGATTTTTTCAGTTATCCCGCTGCAAAGAAAAATCATCACGCATTTTCTGGTGGGTTAGCCTACCATACACTTTCAATGTTGCGATTAGCTAAATCAATTGTTGCCGAATATGGTGATGTGATTAATGCACCATTACTTTACGCAGGTGTGATTTTACATGATTTAGGAAAAACAATCGAATTATCAGGTTCTGTGGCAACAACTTATACATTAGCTGGAAATTTAATTGGGCATATTGTATTAATTGATGAAGAAATTGTTAAAGCAGCAGGTGAATTAAAAATTGATCTTCAGACAGAAGACATGATTTTATTACGTCACGTTGTTCTTGCGCATCATGGGTTACTAGAGTATGGTTCACCAGTGCAACCTCATTTAATTGAAGCAGATGTTTTACATCAAATTGATAATATTGATGCATCAATTCAAATGTTGAAAGGGTCATTGGCTCATACAGAAGAGGGCGAATTTTCTGAACGTATATTTGGTATGGATGGTCGAAATTTCTATAAACCACATGCTGACAGTAATGTAACAAATAATTAAATTGAAAAATATCTCAATGGATAAATTCCATTGAGATATTTTTTTCGAAAAAAAAACACCAGATATAATCTGATGTTTTGATGTATTTATTTTGAAGATGAAGAAGATGATGATAAGTAGCTTGAAAGAACATCTTTCAAGTCATCATCTTTGATTGATACGTTACCTTTTTTAAGAACTTTACCAACAATTTTTTGTAATTTAGTTGAGTCAGCCATAGTTTCAGTAACAATTTGTTCTTTTAAGTCAGAAATGTGATCGGCTTTTTTACCTTTACCAGCATTTTTAACACTCAAGATTACATCATAACCTGCTGTTGTTTTAACAGGTGTAGTTGTATATTTACCTTGTTTTAAATCAAATGCAGCTTTTTTAAATTCTGCTGTTAGTGTTGTATCTGTATTGTTAAATGCAGCTAAAGTACCACCAGTACTTGCAGAAGTTGTATCTGTTGATTTTGATTTAGCTAATGCAGTAAATTTGTCAGTTAACTTTTTAGCAGTCTTTTGTTCATCAAGTTGTTTGATGATTTTTTCTGCATCTGATTTTGAAGCAACTTGAATACGTTGAACTGTAATAGTTGGTTGGTATTCTTCCCATTGCTTATCTACAGCTGTAGAACTTAAATCACTGTAATGTTTAACAGCAGCTTTTAAAAGTAAGTTAGAACGTAATTCTGCTTTAAAACTAGTCTTTGTCATACTGTTTTGTGATAAGACAGATGAGAAACTTGAACCATATTTAGCTTTATAAGTATCGTATTGTTTTGTGACTTCTTTATCAGAAACATCATCACCATATTGTTTTTCCAATACTTTGTTCAAAATCATTTGTTGTAAAATTGATGTACCACTTGAAGTTTTCTTCAAACTATCGTAGTAAGCACTTTCTGTAACCTTACCACCTGAAGTAGTTGCAACTGTTGAGCTCCCACAACCCGCTAATGTAAATGTTAATAGTACGCCGGCTAAAGCAACAAGCCATTTTTTCATAACCTAACACATCCTATTTCTTAAATTTTTTGTCTTCTCAATGAAAGACTAATACGTTTAATATAACATAATTATCATATAATGAAAGTAAATGACCGAAAATTCACAAAAAAATCAAACTTTTAAAAGCCTAATTCATTGATACTTTTCTAATTTTTTATTAATTTTATTGATATTTGGCTCGATCTCATAAGTAAACTTTTCTATACGATTGCTAATGGAATCGACGATGGGTAATGTTTCTTCGATAATCGTATTCAGATGATCTGTAGCATACTGCAATTTTTTTGATGAATTAGTTACGCGATTGATATCATTTTGATAGTCAGAAAAATCTGCTTTTAACTGAACTTTTTTATCTGCAACAAAAGTAATAAGTTCATCTCTATGGTTATAGGCATAGTATGCTGACCCACCAATAATTGATAACAAACTAATTCGTTTAAGTGTTTTTGACATTATTTTTCTCCAATCTTATTCTTGATTGACATCATAATTGATTCAAGTTGCTCGGATGTGTACTTCTTGGAATTATCCTTGAATGACATTTTAAAAGTATCTTTTGTTGAGTATCTAGGAATTAAATGAAAATGTGAGTGAAAAACAGATTGGTAAGCTAGTTCACCGTTATTATTGACGATATTCATCCCTTGAATATCTGGATTGCTTACTTTAATTGCGGAAGCAATCATTGGAATTTTAGAAAAAACTTTACTAGCGAGTGCTTGGTCATATTCAAAAATATTAGCAACATGTTTTTTTGGAATAACAAGTGTATGGCCTGGGGTTGTTTGTGAGATATCAAGAAATGCTTTAATGTCTTCATCTTCGTATACGGTGAAACTAGGAATATCATTGGCAATTATTTTACAAAAAATACAGTCAGTCATATGTTTGCCTTCTTTCAAAGTTAGTTAATACTTTTATTATACATCATGAATGATAATTCACCATAATATGATATAATTAAAGGCATAAATAAATTGTAAATGGGGAATTAGAAAATGACATTAGAAGTTAAAAATTTAGTGGGTGGTTACTCTCAAATACCAGTTTTAAAAGATATTTCTTTTGAAGTTAAACCTGGAAATGTCGTTGGCTTAATTGGTTTAAATGGTGCAGGTAAATCGACTACAATCAATCATATAATTGGGTTATTAACCCCGCAAAAAGGAACTATTAAATTAAATGGCGTAACCTTAAGGGAAGATAGCCAGGCTTATAAATCACATTTAGCATATATTCCTGAAACGCCTATTCTTTATGAAGAATTAACATTAAAAGAACACATTGAACTCTCAATGATGGCTTATGGATTGAATGAAACTAAGGCATGGAAAAAAGCTAATGAATTACTTAAAATATTTAGACTTGATAACAAGTTAGAATGGTTTCCCGCTAACTTTTCAAAAGGGATGAAACAAAAAGTTATGATTGTCTGTGCTTTTTTAACAGAATCTGATTTTTATGTTATTGATGAGCCATTTCTCGGGCTAGACCCCTTAGCAATTAACGATTTATTAGAGTTAATTGTTGCTGAAAAGAAGCGTGGCGCAAGTGTCTTAATGTCAACTCACGTTTTAGCCACAGCTGAAAAGTATTGCGATTGGTTCATTTTACTGAATAAAGGTGAAATTAAAACACAAGGAACAATGGTTGAATTAAGACAAGCCTATAAGAATCCAGATGCTTCCTTAGATGAAATTTATCTTGGTTTAACTAAGGAAGAGGTAACAAAATGAAAGACTTATGGACAACACGTTTAAAAAGTCATCAGTTATTATTATTAAAATATTTACGATATGTTTTGAATGATCATTTTGTTGTTGCAATTATGTTTTTTGTTGGTGGACTTGGTTTGGCTTATTCAAATGGGCTAAAGGTGATGCCTGTTAATTTAGTTTGGTATCGGCCTGCATTAGTGATTGGATTACTGGTGATTTTACAAATCGGCCGTTTAAGTACGTTATTAAAAGAAGCGGATATTGTTTTTCTTTTACCACAGGAACATGCATTAATTAGTTATTTAAAAAAGGCAAAACGCTATTCAACAGTTATGGCCAGCTTAATGCAAGTTGGATTTATTGTGTTACTTATCCCAGTTATGATGATTGGAATGAAAATCTCAGTAATCAATATTATTTTCTTGATTTTAACGCAACTATGCTTGAAAAATAATTGGTTAGTCATTTCATTACTTGAAAAATATCAAAATAACCGGTTTAGTTGGGGAAGTATCAAATTAGTTAATATTTTATTGCCTATTTTGATTTATATCCTTGGATTATATGGTACGTTTATTCTGAGTTTTATCGTTGCTATTTTAAGTAGCTTTGTTTTAAATCAGCTAGCTGCAAAAGGATTTAAGGAAATCTTTGATTGGAAAAAAGCAATCAGTTTTGAAGAAAATAGAATGTTAGGGATTTACCGTTTCTTTAATTTATTTACTGATGTACCAATGGTTAGAGGGAATGTTAAGAGAAGAGTGTACCTTGATTTCATTTTAAATCATATTAAAAAAGATGACGCAAATGTTTATACATTTTTATATGCAAGGGGATTTATTCGCGGAACTGAATTTAGTGGCTTATTTATTAGATTAACTCTAATTGGAGCGCTAATTATTGCATTTATTTCAAATGGTTGGCTAGCACTCGCATTTTTAATCTTATTTATTTATCTGATTGGTTTTCAATTGTTACCTTTTGCAAAACATTACGATAATATTATTTTTACTAGACTATATCCAAAAGGAAAAGAGTATCAAATTAAGAATTTCAAAAAGTTTACATTAACAATTATAAGTGTAAGTGCAGTACTTTTTAATATCGCAATCTATATTGGTACAGGACAATTTTTAATGATGGGTTATGGTGTTTTGGTGAGTTTAGTGGAAATAATGCTGTTTACTAATGTTTACTTAGTTACCAGAGTTAAAAAAATCCTTGACGTATAATAGGGATGTTTGTAAGATGAAACTATAGCATCAGAGCTTAGTCGGGAAAAAGAGGTAATAATAGTATGGATTTTAATTTAGATCCCGGTTGGCAATTGTTACCAATTGGTGGAGATACAGGCACTGCATACATGGGTACACGTGCACAAGAAAAGGTGTTTTTGAAACAAAATATGTCACCTTTTTTAGCTGCGCTCTCAGTTGCTGGTATTACACCAAAATTAATTTGGACTAAGCGAATCTCAAGTGGGGATACAATAACTGCACAAGAGTGGCTAAATGGACGAAACCTTCATTCTGATGAAATGGATCAAAAAATGGTTCCTGAATTATTATCTAAAATTCATCGCTCAAAGCAATTAAAAAATATGTTGAGACAGGTTGGTGGAGAAGTTATCACACCTAGTGGCTTATTAGCTAATTATTTTGACGATTTGAGTGATGATTTAAAGCAGCACCCCTTGCTATCAAAAATGTTTCAGCAATTAAATGAACATCAACCTGAACTATCAACGGATAAGTATACAGTTTGTCATGGTGATTTGAATCATCGAAATTGGTTACAGTCTGATACTAATCAATTATATTTAGTTGATTGGGAGTCAGCAAAAATTGCTGATCCTGCTATGGATTTGAGCTTAGTTATGTCTGAATACATTCCAGATACACAATGGAGTAGTTGGCTGAGTGGTTATCATGAGTCATTGGAGAATAACGATTTATTAAACAGAATAAACTGGTACATTATAATAGCAAAATTACAACGAATAAAAAAAGCACATCAATTAAGTCGATTTCATGAAATGAATCAGGCAATAATAGAATTACAAAAATATAATATAAAAATGGATTAAAAAGTAAGTGGGGCTAAAACGATTAATACGTTCTAGCCCCACTTACTTTATCAAATGAAATGAGGATATATAAGTTGAGATTAAGAAATAAAGCATGGGCTGAACCGTTAATTGCAGAACATCCGGAACTACTTGTAACATCACCTAATCAGTTTAAGGGTAAATGGCAATCAAGATTTGAGAAAAAACAACCACTTTTTATTGAAATAGGTATGGGTAAGGGTGGATTTATTATGGGAATGGCTAGAAAATTTCCGGAATATAATTTTATCGGAATTGAATTGCAAACGACAATTGCAGCAATTACGTTGAAGAAACAAGTTGAAGCACAAATTCCAAATTTACAATTAATTTTAGGTAACGGTGATTCGGTAACTGAATTTTTTGATGATAATGAAGTTGATGGCATTTATTTGAATTTTTCAGATCCTTGGCCTAAAACAAGACAAGCCAAACGTCGACTTACTCATGGCAGTTTCTTAAAAGGCTATGAAAAAGTTATGAAAAATGATGGTCATCTTGAATTTAAGACAGATAATCGTGGCTTGTTTGAATACTCATTAGTTAGTTTAAATGAGTATGGAATGGGTTATGATCAAGTTTGGCTTGATTTACATGCAAGCGTTGAAGCTGAAGATAATGTCATGACTGAATATGAAGAAAAATTTAGTAAAAAGGGACAGCCTATCTATAAGTTAGAAGCACATTTTAATACGTCTAAAAATCTGGAATAAAAATTCCAGATTTTTTTTGTAAAAACGCCGTTACATAGTAACTAAGCTACATTCATGGATTCTTTTATGGTACTATTATATAATATAAAGTAAGAAATATTAAGCTAAGTGAGTAGACAAAATTGGGACTAATTCGTCCAATAAAATGAAAAGGGGCTCTCTAATATGAATGATAAAACGTTTAATTTAGTTAAAACAATGACTGAACTTCAGGCAACAAGTGGATTTGAAAATAACGTACGTGATGTAATGCGCGAAAAAATGACACCAAATGTTGATGAGGTTGTTCAGGATGGTTTGGGTGGGATTTTTGGTATCCGTAAAAATGCAGATATAAATGCACCTAAAATTATGACCGCTGCTCATATGGACGAAGTTGGATTCATGCTTGCCGCAATTAATGACAATGGGTTATTTTCAGTTCGCCCACTTGGTGGATGGAATCCATTTGTTGTTTCTTCACAACGATTCACACTAACAACACGATCAGGTCAAACGTACCCAATAATTTCTTCTTCAGTATCACCTCATTTATTGCGTGGTGATAATCATCAAAATGCAACACCACAAATTAATGATATTTTATTTGATGGTGGATTTGAATCTGCAAGTGAAGCAAAAGAGTTTGGTATTGCACCAGGAGATTATATTGTTCCGGATGTTGAAACAATTAAAACAGCTAATGGTAAAAATATTATTAGTAAGGCATGGGATAACCGTTACGGTTGTACTGCAGTACTGGAAACACTTGAAAAATTAAAAGACGTAACATTACCAAATACTTTATTCGCTGGTGCTAATGTTCAAGAAGAAGTTGGACTACGAGGCACGCCAGGTGCAGTAAATATGCTGAAACCTGATTTATTTTTTGCTGTCGACTGTTCAGCAGCAAATGATATTGAAACAACAAAGGGAACATTTGGACATCTTGGTGAAGGAACGTTGATCAGAATTTATGATCCAAGATTAGTAACGCTTCCTAGATTAAAAGAATTTTTATTGGATACTGCTTCGGATAACAATATTCCTTATCAGTACTTTGTTTCTCAAGGTGGTACTGATGCTGGCGCAGCTCAAACAGCAAATAATGGTATTCCAAGTTCTGTTATTGGCGTTTGTGCACGTTATATTCATACGCATCAAACAATGTTCTCAATCAGAGACTATGAAGCAGCAAAAGAATTACTTGAAAAAACAATTTTAGGATTGGACCGTTCAACTGTCGATACAATCATTAAGGGGTAGTTAGATTGGAAAAATTAAAAGTTTTAGAAAAAGATAAATTAAATGAATTATTATTGAATGGTAAATCATTGTTTTATTTTACGGCAGGTTGGTGTCCAGACTGTAACTTTATTGAACCATTAATGCCTGAAATTGAAGCAGAGTATTCCGATTTTAAATTCTATAAAGTAGATCGCGATGAACAAATTGAACTTTGCCAAGATTGGGGTATTTTTGGTATTCCGAGTTTTGTTGCATACAATAACGGTGTTGAGCTTGATCGTTATGTGAATAAAGAGCGTAAAACGAAAGAACAAATCGAATCATTTATGAACAAATTAGACTAAACCATTGGGGTGATAGTGATGTTTGAACAAGTTTATAAAAGAGTAATGGTCGGGATAGATGGAAGTGTGCAATCTGAACGTGCATTTAATCAGGCAGTTGAGAGTACTTTAAAAAACGAGGCTAGTTTAATAGTTGTACATGTTGTTGAGCGAAGTGTTGACAATACATTTTCTGAAGATGAAGATGACGTTACAACTGAAGTTAAGCGATTAAATGATACCTTAGCCGACTACAAACAAATTGCGATAGATAAGGGCGTTATTGATGTTGAAACTATTTTAGTATATGGATCTTCTAAAGTTTTATTAAGTCGTGAAATACCAGAAGAAAAACATATTGATTTAATTATGGTTGGGCAAACAGGGGCTAACGTTGTTGAAAGATTTGTGAATGGATCAACAACAGATGCAATTCTAAGAAATGCGCCATGTGACGTCTTAGTCATTAGTGATAATAAGAAGGGAACTCATAAATAAATATGTTAATAGCAAGTTATAATTTAAAGAACGTTGGCGATACATTAATGGTTGTTTTACGTGAAGAGGTAGAAAACCAAAAGTCAGAATTAAAAAATAATGTCGTTCGTATTTTCAATGAAAAATCGAATGAAACGTTGGGATTTAATTTTCTAGAAATCTCTAAAGAATCACTTGATTTAGTAGGTAACGGACAAATCTTTTTAGATGAAAAACAAGTAGAAAAATTAAATCAACTTATCGTTGCTGCTGGATTTAAGGATGTACTTGTTGTCGATGACGATCCTAAATTTGTTGTGGGATATGTAGCTGAATGTAATGAACATCCTGATTCTGATCATTTGCATATCACAAAAATTGAAGTCAATAATGGTGAGACACTAGATATCGTTTGTGGTGCACCTAATATTGAACAAGGTCAGCTTGTTGTTGTTGCTAAAGTTGGCGCAATGATGCCAACTGGGGCTATTATTTGGCCGGGTAAATTACGTGGTATTGATAGTTATGGCATGGTTTGTTCAGCTCAAGAGTTGGCTATTCCTAATGCTCCAACTGTCCATGGTATTTTAGTTTTAGATGAAAAGATGAATCATGTTGGTGATGCATTCGATTTTGAGAAGGCAGCCAAATTATTTGCATAATATAGATTTATAAAAACTAATTGCGGTTATTGCAATTAGTTTTTTACATAGTTAGGATGAAATTAATGGAGCGTTACGATGGACCTGCATTTTATAAGAAAACGTTAAAAAAAGATGTAAATAAACCACATCACAATGAGAAATTTGCGCGCAAAGAGACAAAGATAGATAGTCAAAGTGAAAAAGCACAAATTAATCGCTATTCTCGAGGTTTCAAACCAAAACAAATCCCCACATTTTTTACAAATAAAAAGCAAAATAAAAACGTAAGGTATCGGAAAATTTTAGTTCAATTAACTAAAGCAAAGGATACTTATTTACTGTTTGATGATTTTGCTGAAGAGGAAAATCAAGTATCTAATAATGATGAAAATACGTTATATTCTGTGGATAGTGTAGCTAAAAAAATAGTACCAGAAGTAGATTCAGTAATCGAAGATAATAAACAAGAAGATACTTTATTACAAAATACAAATTTAGAGCCTGATGTGTTTGATGAAAAAAATGAACAGATAAAAAAAGCAAATATAAATGTAGTTGCTAATAACAAGCACGCTTTAGCTCGAGGATTATTTGAAATATCAGTTTCTGAGAATGAGGCTCAAAATGAATTAGCCGTTTTTAAAAATAAACCTGAAGTTTTGTCACGTGAAGAACTTGCATTTGTAAGTACCAATCACCAAACTAATGAAGAAGTACA